>WTGR01000465.1 GCA_011523485.1 Acidobacteriota bacterium | reverse complement strand
AAGGCAGAGGTCTGCAAAACCTCCATCCCCGGTTCAAATCCGGGCGGCGCCTCCAACCTTTCCTTACCGTTCCGGGTGACAAGGGGCGGAAGTCCGGATTCCGGGAGCAGAAGATATGCGAACGCGAAGTATCGTCAGGGTTCACCTGTTGCTGCTCGCCCTTCTTCTGCCCGGGGCAGGTTGCATCGGGGCGGGCGCCCAGGAAACCGCGGCGCCCATTGCGCCGCGACCTCTGCCGGCGCCCTTCACGGACGACGTGATCGACGTTGCGCGGCGTTTCGTCCAGCCGACGAACGATCTGCGGCTCGCCGCCCTCGAAGAGGAGCTGCAACGACGCGGTTTGCCCTACGCGTTACAGACGTTTTCCGGGACGGACGCGGACGACGACCGGACGGAAGGCCACAACGTGGTGGTAAGCCTCGGCGCCGGTCCGCCGCGGATCGTCGTTGGGGGACACTTCGACGCCGACCGGCTGGACGACGGCACGCTCAGCCACGGGCTGGTCGACAACGCGGCCGGCGTGCTGGTGCTGCTGCGCATGGCCGAGACCCTCCGGGACGCGAACTTGCAGGGCGTGGTCCACGTCGTCTTCTTCGACATGGAGGAGCTCGGGTTGCTCGGATCCCGCGCGTACGTGCGGTCGCTCGATCCGGCGCCCGGCGCCGTGATGGTCAACGTGGACATCGTGGCGTATGGGGACACGCTGCTGTACGGCCCCGGCGATCTTTCCGCCGCGCACCCTCTGGCCGGCCGCGTGCACGGTGTCTGCGGTCGTCACGCCGTCGCCTGCGTGGGCACGCCTCGCATGCCGCCGAGCGACGACCGGAGCTTCCAGCGGGCGGGCATTCCCGCCGTCTCGCTCGCCGTGCTGCCGGCCGAGGAAGCGCATCGCGCCTGGCTGTTCCTCAACGGCGACGTGTCCGCCACGCTGCGCGGCGCGCTCACGCCGCCGATCCTGAGAACCATCCATACCGAGCGCGACACCGCGGACAAGCTGGAACCGGAGGCCATGACGCGCGCCGTCCGTATCGTGACCGATCTGGTGCTCGACCTGGACGCGGTGGGGCAGTAGCGCCCGAGCCGCGACGCGCTCTCGGCGGTCGCGTTCGGCGACGGCTTCGGGGATGGGCCGAAATCCGACCTGCGAGGCGTTGCGGGGCGCTACGGCAGCAGCCACGGGCCGATGACGCCGGCGTAGAGGTACAGGCTGACGGCCATGCCGCCGGTCATCGAGGCGACCGCCACCAGGCGCCGCCCGGGTGGCAGGAACCGTGACAGCCAGGCAACGGAGACCAGCAGCGTCAGCAGCGCGAACCCCACGAGCGCCTCTACCGGAATGCCGGTCAATACGGCGACCCGCAGCTCGTCGAAGTTGGCCGGCCTGTCGATGCCGAGCGCTTCTCGCACGACATGATTGACACCGGCCCGAATCCGCAACTGCGAGAGGACGGCTACGGCGACGAAGGCTGGGAGAGGACGCCATCTGACGCAGCCGTAGCAGCATCCCGCCACGATGGCGTAGGTGACCATCGGTCCCATGGCGTCGGACAGCGCCACTGCCCAGACCGGGACCACGGCGTTGGCGCCGTCGAAGTCGGCGCGCTGGATCGCCTCCCAGAACTCTCGCAGATCCCATGTGACGGCCACGTAGTGCAGGGTGAGATCCGGGACACCGAACGCGAGAAGCACGAGGTAGTGGCCGACCTCGTGCGGCAAAATGGCGAACGGGGCCGCCAGCAGGCCGCCGAGGCACCACTGCAGGGACACGGCGCGGGCTGTGACCGCCGTGCCGGCCGTGTGCCGGGGGCCTGCGTCTCCGGAGGAGTCGGCGTTACTCGTCGGCGGTGTCGTCATGTCCCGATTCCGATCCGCCGCCGATTCGATGGTCTTCGTAGCCGTTCGGGTCCAGCGGTCGCAACAGGCCGCCGGTGACGGCTTCGAGATCCTCGTCGGAGACCTGCCCGTGGAGCGCGCGCCCGTGATCCGCGTTCGAGAGTTCTTCCGATGGCTTCATGATGTTTCCTTTCTTTGGGTCCGGATCGGGGTCGCAGGCGTCGACCGCCATCACCGGCAGTTCGAGTTCGATGGTTGCTTCCGGTGCGTGCCGGTTGGGCTCTTCGGTCGACTGTTCCCGCGGTGCGGGCGATGTCTCGCGAAGAGATAGCCCTTCGTCTCGACCCCGGAACGGGGTTCGTAGACGAACTTGACGTGGTTGACCCGCCGTTCGACCACGCTCCACCAGACTTCGTGCGGCATCAGCGCAAGCGCGCGTCCGGGCCACTTCAGGAGGGCGTCGCGCTTTTCTCGCGAGCAGAGGCCGAGCGCAGTCAGGGCATCGAGGAGCTGCCGCTCGCCGGCTCCCGTGCGGCCGGTGAGCTGACACGCATGGGCGAACTGCCGCTCAATCCCGACGCGCGGTATGAAGCCGCGCCGCTCGTCGATGTCGAGGTGCAGCATCGGAACGTACAGCGGTCCCCCGGGGCCGTCGGGGAGTGACGCCAGGCGGGTGATTTCGGCGAGGTCTCCGCCGCCGACCCCCGCGGTGTCGGCGAGCAAGTCCGCGGCGCCTGCCGCCGGCAGCCTGGCGATGCAAATCCGGACGGTCGGCGCATCGCGGCCGAACATGAGACCGACATGCGGCACGCCGGTCTCCGCCGGAAGGCGAGCAAAGCAGGTGTGCAGACACTCCCGGACCGTACGCGACGCCTGGTGTCCGGTCAGCGCCTCGATCGCCTCGATCACGCTACGGCGCAGCGCCCGGGCCGGGTAGGCCGCCCCGTGCGACCCTCGCAGGCTGCAGAACACTCCCGGTCCGGACCGGGCGGCCTCGTCTGCGGACCTTCCCTGCTCGACGTCGTATTCGAGCCAGAGGTGATCGACCAGCGTGCGCAGCCGCGAAGTCGGCGCCGTCCACCGCCGGCAGAATGCGGAGAGTCGGCGCCCCCCGGGTTGCGCATGCCGGCGGGCGCGGGCCTCGCATCCGTTCGCGTCAGCGAGGAGCGCGGCGCCGTCCGCGTGCACGGCGATGACCAGATCGACCCGCGACGAGCCGTTCCGCAGCCGGCACTCGAAGTAGATGCCGTTCGTGACCTCCGCCTCGAGGTGGTCCACAACCGCCCGTGCGTGCTCGAAGGCGTCCGCGGAAACCAGAGCGCCCGGCAGGTGGGGGCGCATCGCGTCGAGTGTGCCGGCGAGCGAGAACATGCGGTCTACTCCCACAGAAGTACCGATGGCACGGCGTCCGGCGCATGCATGCGCAACAGTTGGTAGCCGATGCCGGACGCGCCCTGAAACAGACCGGGACGGAAACCCTCGTCCGCCCCGGTGGCATAGCGGCCTGCCGCCAGAGCGCCTGCAACCGTCTCGCGACAGATGGCGTGCGCCGCTTCGCAGAGGCTCCGGCGCCCGAGACGACGTCCGGCCGAGAACAGGAATTCCGCCCGTCCCAGTCGTCCGCAGCAGAGACCGTCCGCTTCCGGGGCGGCCAGGTTCGGGGCGGCTTCGATGGCCGCCTCGACGGTGGACCGCGCTTCCCGATCTTCGAGATCAACGAGGCGGGCAAGTCCCATGCCGGCCGTGCCCTGACACCAGGACCGGGACCGAGCGGCCGACGAGTCATGCGTCGCCGGCGGGCGTCCGGACCGCGAGACACGATCCGTCGCGGGTCGCCGGGGTTCGGCCCCCCAATCCTCGGCTGCCCAACTCTCGGCCGCGGCGGCCCGGAAGACTTGCATGCCGGCACCGTCCCCGAGTCTGCGCAGGGCATAGCCGATCCCGCTCGGACCGTGCGCGAACCCGGGCGCGATCGGTCCGTGCGGGGTGCGCCACGTCCGCAGGCGGGTACCGGGAGCGGCCCGGCGGCTGTCGAGGATGTGCTCTCCGCACCTGATGGCCGTCTGCAGCGCAGGCTCGTTGCCGGTCGCCCGATGCAGGGCGAGCAGGCTCAGCACGGCGCCGGCCGTTCCGGACAGGACATCGAGCGTGGCGTCGGCTCGGATGGCGTCTCGATCGATGCCGCGGGCTGCGGTGGAGGCGGAGGCGAGATAGTCGGGCCTGCCGAGGAACCGGCCGGCGTGGACCAGGGCGTAGATCAGCCCGCCGAGGCCGGTGGCGCCGCCGATGCCGATCTCGGCCGCCAGATCGAGCGGCGACGTGCGGCTGCCCTGGAGTCGTTCGCACAACGGATCGAACACGCGCGCGGCGAGAACCCGTGCGTCGCGGCGGCCGGTGACGTCCGCCGCCGCCGCCAGGAACAGCGCGATGCCGGATGTTCCGCCGAACAGATCGATCCCGACCGGATCGAGTCTCGCCGTGCCGGCGGGAGGACCGCCCGGGCCGTACCAGGTGACGCGGGTCTCCTCGTCGAGTGCGAGACGCTTCAGAAGAGCGACGATGGAGTGCACTTCCACGAGGGAGCGACCCTGAGGCCGCTTCCGATTGCGAGAGTTCCCGGCGCGCACACGCCGTTCCCTGAAGCTGCGCTTGACGCCGGCGATTGCGAAGGACATTCGCAGAATGCGGAGCTGTTGCTCCAGGTCATCGGGATTCAGTCGGGCGAGACGGGTGGAGATCGCGTATCCCGTCCGGTCGAGCTGCTCTTCGAGTCGGATTCCCGGCGCGGACCGCAGGCTGGGGCCGGCCATGCTCCCGGTGAACAGGGGAACGTCCAGCCTTTCGAGCTCGACACGCTCCGCGGCGCGCGTCGCCCAGCAACGGGGGCGCTCGTGCGCGGTGAGGGCGGGGGCCGCCAGGACATCCAGCGCGATGCTCCAATCGGGACCCGACGTCACGTTCCGTGGACCCAGCGCGTCTTCGAGAAGCCTGGCGTAGCTGCGCGTGTCGCGGATCAGGACCCGGAACTCCTCACGCTCCAGTTGGCGGATCCCCTCGGCGGCCCGCAGTCGCTCCCTGTTGTGGCTGAGCGTCCTGTACATCTGCCGGAATCCCTCGATCAACGGCTCCAGGTAGGCCGATGCGCTCTGCCGGCAACCGTCGAGCACCGGCGCGTTCGGTTCCGACCCGCGACGAATGGTGTGACCGCGCCACGCCATCCGGTCGGTATTCACGTGCGCGACCGAGTGTTCCGGCGCCTGCCGGGAGTCGGGGTCCGCAAGGCCGCCGGCGATACGGAACACGTTGCCGTCGCCGCTGCGGGCAACGGGCGGCAGGCCGGTGCGCAATACGCTCCCGGGTGGAGAAACGCCCGGAGCCGGATCGGCGGCGTCGCGGTGCGGGGAGGCCAGCGGCGCTCCCGTCATGCACTCGACATCGACCGGCACGGGTTGGTCGCCGCAGGCGATGAGGTTGCCCGCGTGGAGATCCGAGCCGCCGAGGATGTAGGCGAGACACGTCAGCGAGCCTGACCGACGATAGAAGCGTTCGACGGCGGCGGTGTCGGCGCACGGAGCTGAATCGATCCACTCGACCCATCCGTACTCGCCGCGGTCGATCACTCTCAGCCGTTTCGACGCGAGGTCCTTGTGCAGCCCCTCGATCTCTGCGAGCAGGTTGGAGAGATGGCGATCGAGGGCGAGCCGTCGGGGCTTGTAGACGAGCCGCGCTCCGGAGCGGAATCTGATTGCGCACACCGTGCGGCCCCCGCGATGCGGGTCGGACAGGTCGGGAGTCACCCCGGCGATTTCGAGTCGTCGATCCTGAATCTCGAAGGTGGCGCGGAGGAGGTCCTCGTCGCGATCGAGGCGCCGCACGAGATCGACCGTGGCCGCAATCCACTGCCCGCAGCACGTGGCCAGCAGCCGGGCGAGCATGGGATATCGCAACAGCCACCCCGTCAGACCCTCGCCGCCCATGTCGCGGACGAAATCGCGGTAGATCCCCCGCGAGCGCTTCCAGGGCGTGGGTGCGTGGAGCAGGGGACGCCCCGGATGCCGAGAGCGAAAGACGTCGAACTCGACCAGGAGCGTGCGCTCTGCCGTTCGACACAGCCTGCCGAGGAGGCCGCGCGCGAGATCGACAAGCGCTCCGGAGGAGAGCCGATCGCGACAGGCTCCGAGGTTCGCCAGCAGCCGCCTTCCCGCTTCCGGTATCAGTTGCCACAGCAATTCCTCGAACGGCTGCGGGTTCCGCGGATCGAAGACTTCTCGACCGGCGATGGCATGATCGAACGGCGTATCGCGTCCGGTGGTCGCGGTTGCCGCTTCGACAACACCGGTCCAGTCCGGCAGGGGAACGGGATTCTTGAGGCGTACGGGGCCGAGCAACCTGAGCGCGGACTCGACATCGAGGCCGTCCCACCGCAGCCGCTTCTCGAAGCGCCGGGTGTCGCCGTTCGCCACGCGGCGGCGCCACTTGTGCAAGCGCGTCCCGGCGGTTCCGGCATGCCGGCCGGAGCCGCCGGGAACGACGCTTCCGCCGAGGCGCTCCGACAGCGTCATCGATTCCTCCACCATCCAGCGCAGGTCACGCGGTCGGAACGCCACGGCTGGCCTCATCCATCCGGCGAACCGCTACGCGGTTTCCCAGCAGATGTGGATGTCGCCGATGTCGATGTCGAAGCAGCCGCCGGCGACCGCCTCGAGCTGCTCGGGGGTCAGCTCGTCGGTGGCGACCGGATCGGGCAGGACGAACATCGCGTCGCAGTCCGAGTCCTTCTCGATGAACTTCACGCGAAGGTTCTCGGGCATCTGCCTGCCCGCCGCCTTCTCCAGAGTGGCGCGCGGGTCGGTCAGCAGACCGGCTCGGAACTCGCTGTCCACGGCGCTGCGCGCCAGGACCTCCTGCACTCTTCCCTGATCGTTGGTACTCGTCATGGTCATGCCTCCTGCGTGGTGGGGATTGAGATACGAACGAGACGCGCCCAATGCGTGTCCCTTGAACAGCCTCGCCTTACGCAAGCCGCGTGCCACGTCTGAGGCGGCGCCGGGTGCATTCGACCCAGGAGCAACGCAGCCCAGCCCGGATGCACTGCCGCTCGAGTTGCAGCCCGGTCCTGGTCCAAGGGCTGCCGGGGCAGTCGAGGCGATCCGGGCGGCATCGTCTCGAAATCGAGCCCCGACCGGTCAAGCCTGGTTGTCGTTCTCGCCGCGGCGGGCACCGGCGGAGCGTGCGCGGCTGCAAGTGAACGCGCGGATTGCGCCGGCCCGACTCGATCTGCCGAGCCCGCAACCAGCCGCGACGCCCTGGAGCGACCTGGGCTCGCAGACATGGGGATTCGCGGTCGAAATGGACCTCGAAGACGCTGTTTCAGCAAGCCTGCCGCGGCAATGTCCGGGTTGCATTTCCGGTGTCACCGGCAGTTGTCGCCGCACGGCCGACTCGACATCCGATCCGCCCCGCGGCAGGACGAGGCGACCTCCTGGCGGTCCTGGGAATCCCGCCGACCGACCCCGTTCCGCTTCCTGTGGACGGGGTGTATCGGTCCCGGGCGTCGCCCGACCACGCCCAACTGCTGCGCCTCCGCATCTGGCACGGCGTTTGAAAGGTCTTCCGGCACGTGCCGCACGGCGTTCGCAGCGGCCACCGGGAACAAGCACATGCAAGCGAAACCTGTGGGAGCGATGACACCGGCCGTCGTGTTGGCGCTGGCGCTGGCGGCCCAGGCCCAGGTCCGATTCGCCGACGGCGTGGACATCGCGGACGTCGTGTCGGGCGTTCTGGCCGGCAGTCCGGATATCGAACAGGCTGATCTCGCCGTCGAGGCCAGCGCCGGTGCGCGTCTCCTTGCGGCGAGCCCCTTCGACCTCCAGCTCAGCACGGCGCTCGAACTGGCGCGGGCCCGCCTGCCGCTGGTCAACGCGCGCAACCCGTTGCTGGATTCGGAAACCGTCGAGACGAGGACGTCCGCGAGGAAGAGCTTCCGAACGGGGTTGATCGTGTCCTCGGATGTGTCGTTCGCCCGCATCCGCACCGGTACGACCGGACCGGCGACGGGCCAGGTGGACTCCTGGGTTTCCGTCCGCATTCCGCTCGCGGCGGGGCGCGGGGGAAGCGCGGCGGTCGGGGACGAGCGCGCCGCGCAGGAGTCGGTCGCGGCCAGCAGGCTCGAACGCGATCACATCGCAGCGCGCGCGGTCCACGACGCCGTGCTCGCCTACTGGCGCTACGTAGCCGCGCAGGAGCGACTGCGAACGTACGTCGAGTCCGCGGAGCGGGCGCAGCGTCTCGTTCGCGAGACGGAGGTCCTGATTCGGGCGGACGAACGACCTGCCTCGGACCTGGACCTCGTAGGCGGCAATCGGGCGCAAAAGCAGACCGTCGTCACCGCGGCCCGACAGACCCTGCTCGACGCGAAGTACGCGCTCGGAATCGCGATGGGTCTCGGGGCCGGAGCAATCCGGACGTTGGGCGCGCCGCTGACCGGGTTTCCCGCCGCGGCCTTCGATTGCCCGGGGTTCGAAACGGAGACGCGGGCGGTCGCGGTCCGCTCGGCACTGCGGAAGCGGCGCGATCTTGCGGCATTGCGGGCACGGCGTGACGGGGCCCGGCTGGCCTGGGAGGGAGCGCTCAGGGACGTGCGGTCGCGCTGGGACGTCGTGACCCGCTTCGGTCACACCCGCGTCGGCGGGGGAGCGGGTTCCGAAGCCGGAGTCGCGTTCGCAGCGGGCGCCGCAGGACTGAACGGCCTGGTGCAGGTGCAGTACGAGCCCGTGGCCACCAATCGCGCGGCGAGGGGGAGGGCGATGGTCGGCGCGGCGTCGCACCGGGCTTCGGTCGCGGCCGTCGACGATCTCGCTCGCCGTATCGAGGCGAGCGTGCTCGTCGCGATCGAGGCGCTCGACAACGCGGTGCAGGAAGCGCTGGCGGCGGAGGAAGCGGTGCGGCTGTCCGGGCGGACGGTGCTCACGGAGCAGGAGAAGTTCCGATTGGGGCTCGCCACGTTGTTCGATGCGATCCTCGCCGAGGACGCGTTGACGAACGCGCGCCTGCAACGGACGACCGCCAGACTCCGCTTCGCCGCGGCTCTCTTGAGACTCCGATTCGAGACCGGCACGCTGCTCGACCTCGCTGCGGGCGCGGTCTCGGTGGACGCGATCCGGATTGGCTCCTTCGGAGTCGAGGAATGCAGGCCATGAAGAACAGCGGTGTGTTTCGGAAAGCGTCACTCGACAGGCTCGCGTCGCCCGAGCAACTCGACAAGCTGTTGCAAGTAACGCGTCCGCGCGGATGGATTGCCCTGGTCGCGCTCGGCTTCCTGGTGGGGTCCGCGGTTCTTTGGGGGTTCGAAGGGAGCATCCCCTCCAGGGTCGCCGGCCAGGGCATTCTTCTCAAGAGCGGCGGGGTGCTCGAGATCGCGGCGGGAGCCGGGGGGCGCATCACCGATGTGGCGGTCAACGTCGGCGACGTGGTTCGCGAAGGGCAGGTCGTCGCGCGCGTTGCGCAGCCCGACGTCCTGAACCGCATCCGACAGGTTCGGCTCGCCCTCGACAACCTCCGCGTCGAGCATCGCCTGGTGGCGGCGCAATCGGAGGAAGAGGCGGCCCTGCAGCTCGCCCAGCTCGGCCAGCGCCGCGAAGGACTCGACCAGTCCATCGCGGCCGCAGAGGACAGCCTCCGATGGCAGCGCGAGAAGA
This sequence comes from Acidobacteriota bacterium, assembly GCA_011523485.1. The sequence goes on along the minus strand of WTGR01000465.1, from coordinate 2,054 downwards.
TCGCAGCGCAGCAACAGCTTGTGGACCAGGGCCGGCTGACGAGACAGACCGTGATCGACAGCCGGCAGGCGATGCATGCGACGGAGGAACGGTTGCGGGCCAACCGCCAGCAATTGGCGGAGCTGCGTCTCGACCGGCTCGTGATGGAAGCACGGAACGCACGGACTCTGCAGACGAGCGAGCATCAGGTCGCCAGGGCCATGGCGGAGTTGGAACAGCTCGAGCGCGAAATGAAGGACATGTCGGAGATCGTGTCGACGTTCACGGGCCGGATCATCGAGATCATGGCCGAGAGGGGCGACGTGGCCGCTCCAGGTCAGCCGTTGCTTCGTCTCGATCGGACCGGGCGCACCGTCAAGGGACTCGAAGCCGTGATCTACGTGCCGTCCGCACATGGCAAGCGAATTCGCGTGGGCATGGAAGTCAGAATTGCACCGGCGTCGGTGGCGCCGGAAGAGCACGGTTACATGGTCGGGACCGTTACCTACGTCTCGGACTTCCCGACGACATCCCGAGCCATTCAGCGCACCCTGCGCAACCCGGAGCTCGTAGCGGCGTTATCACGGGGCGATGCGCCATACGAGATAAGGGTGGACCTCCAACTCGATCCCGAGACGGTCAGCGGCTACAAGTGGTCTTCCTCGTCGGGCCCGCCGATGGACATCCTTACCGGAACCCTGTGCGCCGCGCGCATAACGATAGAACGACGCCGTCCGGTCGAGATGGTGATTCCGCTGTTCCGCGAGCAGTTCGGCATATAGCCATGGGGACATTGGAGCTGATGCGGCGCGCGCTGGCGCGCCGTCGGCGCGCGCGCCGCGTGCGCGTGCCGACGGTGTTGCAGATGGAGGCCGTCGAGTGCGGAGCGGCGGCCCTCGCCATGGTCCTGGCCTATTTCGGGCGGTTCGTGCCGCTGGAGGAACTGCGGGCAGCGTGCGGCGTCTCGCGCGACGGCAGCAAGGCGAGCAACCTGCTGAAGGGCGCACGCGGATACGGACTGGTCGCGCGCGGCTACCGGCGGGAGCCGTCCGCGCTCGCGGACCTGCCCTTGCCCATGGTGATCCACTGGAACTTCAACCACTTCGTAGTGCTGGAGGGGTTCCGGCGCGGGCGCGCTTTCCTGAACGATCCGGCTGCCGGACCGCGGGTCGTGACCGACCGCGAGTTCGACGAGGCCTTCACGGGCGTGGCGCTGACGTTCGAGCCCGGTCGCGACTTCGAGCGCGGCGGCGTCAGGCGGCGACTCATGGCCGCGCTGCGGCCCAGGCTGGCCGGATCGTACGGCGCGTTGGCGTACGTGGTCGCGGCCGGTCTCCTTCTGGTGGTGCCCGGTCTGATCGTGCCGACGTTCTCCCGCCTCTTCGTGGACGACGTGCTGGTGCGCCGGGCCGCGGAGCTTGTGAGGCCGCTCTTTCTCGCGATGGGGGCGGTCATCGTCGTGCTCGGCGCACTGACATGGCTCCAGCATCGCTATCTGCTCCGCCTGGAGACCCGATTCGCGGTCACGACCTCCAGCCGGTTCCTGTGGCACGTCCTGCACCTGCCGATACGCTTCTTCACTCAGCGCTTCGCGGGCGACATAGGCTCCCGTGTCGCCATCAACGATCGCATTGCTCATCTGTTGTCGGGCGAGCTTGCCGCGTCGTTCATCGCCACGTGCATGGCGGTTTTCTACGCCTGGTTCATGTGGCAGTACGACCGGGCCCTCAGCCTCGTGGGCATGTCGACCGCCGGTCTCAACGTCATCGCACTCAAGTACTTCTCGGCCAAGCGCGTGCATCTGAACCAGCAGCTTCTGCACGACCGTGGACGGATGCTCGGAACCGCGATGGCCGGTCTCCAGGGCGTTGAGACGCTCAAGGCGATGGGCGCCGAATCCGACTTCTTCGCGCGGTGGTCGGGCTACCAGGCCAAGGCGATGGGCACGGAGCAGCGTCTGAGAGTGCGGTCCGAGATTCTTTCTGTAGTGCCGCGCCTGCTCATGCCGCTCAGCGCGGCGCTCGTGCTCGGCATCGGCGGGCTGCGGGTCATGGACGGGACGGTCAGCATGGGAA
>WTGR01000428.1 GCA_011523485.1 Acidobacteriota bacterium | reverse complement strand
TGCGGAGTCCGTGAATCGGGACCCGCAGGGTCCACCGTCTCGACGACGGGGAGTGGAGGAGACATGATGATGCACAGACGGCGTTCTCTTTTCGTGATCGGCTGCCTGATGGTGGCCTTCATGGCGTTCTCGTCGGGGGCCGCCTTCGCGCAGGCCGGAGACCCGACAGGCTTCGCTGCCAACGCGCGCGGTCATGACAAGATACGCCTTACCTGGGAGCACGACGCGGGCGCGGGCGGCGTCGAAAATTTCTCCCTTCGATATCAGAAGGGGGATGCCGCGAACAGCGGGACGGGTGACACGACCCTTGACGCCGCCGACTTCCTCGCCACGATGAACACGATGCGGATGGATGTTGACCCGATGACCGGTAGCAATGACTACTCGGTCACCATTGACGGTTTGGATCCGGGTACCGACTACATCTTTGGGCTTATCGCGGAAGCCGGAACGGGGGCCGATGCTGGCGAGGTCTTCGCCACGGAGGAGACCGATACTGCCGACGCGCCGGATGACCTCATGGGTCTGGAGCTGATGGCGGGTGACGGCATGATCATGGCGATGTGGGACGAAACCACCGACAACGGTTCCCCGGTCACGGGCTACGAGGTGCAGTACAAGATGTCCGACGAAGCGGACAGCAAGTACAAGACTTCTCGAATGGGGAGCATGAAGAACACCTCGACCGAGTGGACGATCTCCAATCTGGAGAACGACATGGAGTACACCGTGCGTGTGCGCGCCTGCTCTTACAACATGTGCGGTGACTGGTCGGACGAAGAGGATGCCACGCCGATGGCAGGGGCCATGCCGACGCCGGCTCTGCCGCTCTTCGGTGCCTTCGCGCTCGGGCTGGGTCTGGTAGCGGCCGGTCGGCGGCGTCTGCGCCGGCAGCGGTTGCTGAACAGCTAGACCCTCTCTCCGCTCTCTTCTCCATGCGGTCGGCGCCCTCTCTCTCGTTGGGGGGCGCCGGCCGCATTTGTTTTCTCGCACCTTCCATCCCCCTTCAGATGGACGGGGCGTGCGGCCCCGCCGGCACCCCGCCGGCCGCGCGCGTGGTAGGATCGAATGGACCACTGGCGCTTCCGCCGGCTACGGCGTGCCGGTAGCCTGTGACAGGTCGAGGCGGCAGGGCCACCGAGGTCTCGGCCGCATAGGGACCGGCGCGGCCTCATCGTGGCAGGGGATACGTGTCGAAGCGCGCCATCATCACGGGAATCACCGGGCAGGACGGTTCGTACCTGGCGGAGCTGCTGCTCGAGAAGGGCTACGAGGTGGTCGGCGTCACGCGCCGGCTCAGCGCGCCCAACCACTGGCGCATCGCCCATCTGCTGGACCGCATCGAGTTGCGGCCGGCCGATCTGCTCGATCAGTTGTCGCTCATCCGGCTCGTCGACGAGGTGCGGCCGCACGAGATCTACAACCTGGCCGCCATGTCGTTCGTGCCGGCGTCGTGGGACCAGCCGCTGCTGACCGGCGAGTACAACGCGCAGGGCGTCACCCGCTTGATGGAGGCGGTCCGGCAGGTTGACCCGTCGATCCGCGTCTACCAGGCGTCGTCGAGCGAGATGTTCGGCAAGGTCCGCGAGACGCCGCAGACGGAGCTGACGCCGTTCTACCCGCGCAGCCCCTACGGCGTCTCGAAGGTCTTCGCCCACTACATCACGGTGAACTACCGCGAGAGCTACGACCTGTTCGCCGTCTCCGGCATCCTCTTCAACCACGAGTCGCCGCGCCGCGGCCTGGAGTTCGTGACCCGCAAGGTCACCGACGGCGTGGCGCGGATCAAGGCGGGCCTGTGCGACGCGCTCGCGCTCGGCAACCTGGACGCGCGGCGCGACTGGGGCTTCGCCGGCGACTACGTGCGGGCGATGTGGCTGATGCTGCAGCAGGGTCGGCCGGACGACTACGTCATCGCCACCGGGCTCGACTTTTCGGTGCGCGATCTCGTCGAGTGCGCGTTCATCCACGGCGGGCTCAACTGGCGCAGGTACGTGCGGACCGACCCGGCGCTGCAGCGGCCGGCCGAGGTGGACCGTCTCGTCGATTTCGGGTCGATGATCCGGATGATGGTCGACGCGGACGTCGAGCGGCTCGCGGCAGGCGGGTCGCGGGCGCCATGACCGCGGCGCCGCCGGAAAAACCCGACCCCGAAGACCGCGACGGCGCGTCGCGCGTGGAGCGCTGGTTCCTGCGCGTGATGCTGGGCGTGAGCGTGGTGGCGTGGTCGGCGCTGCTGCTGGCCGAGCTCGGTCTGCTGCGGCTGGGCCTGGTGGCGTTCGTGCTCGCGGTCGCGGTGATCGGGTTCGGCCTGTGGGGCGCCCTCCGCACGGTTCCGCCCGCGCCCGCCGCGTCCGGCGGCGGATGGCGCCCGGCGCTGGCCGCGGCGGCCGGGATACTGGCGTGCGCCGCGCTGTTCCTCCCGCCCTACCACACCGAGACGGACGCCGGCGACGCCACCGTCTATCTGAACTTCAGCCGGCAGATCGCCCGCCACGGCGCGCTCGAGTTCGAGGATCCGCTGCTGCGCCAACTGCCGCCCGCCAGCCGCGCCGAGCTGTTCCTGAACCGCGTGCCCGGCGACGTGGCGTGGACCGTGCGCGTCTCCCTGGACGGGCGGCCGTATACGCGGTTCCCCGGCGGCCTGCTGATTCCGGACATCGCCGACCCGACGGTCACCGCCGGCTTCTCGCCGCTGTTTCCGGTTCTGGCCGCCCTGGGCCACGCGCTCGTCTCGCCGCAGGGCGCGCTGGTCGTGGCGCCCCTCTTCGCCACCCTGAGCCTGATCGGCCTGTGGTGCGTGGCGCGGCGGCTGGGCGGCGTGGGCGCCGCCTGGCTCGCGGCCGCGCTGACGGCCGTTTCGATGCCGCAGATCTGGTTCGCGAAGGTCCCGCTGCCCGAGACGCTCGCGCAGTGTTTCGTGCTGGCCGGGGTGCTCGCGTGGCTGGTGGCGACCGCGCGCGGCGCCCCGCGGTGGGCGTGCGCCGCGGGCTGGTTCCTGGGCCTGGCCTGCTTCGCCAAGGTCGATCTCGTCGTCTTGCTCGGCGTCTTCCTGCTGGCCGTCGCCGCGGTGCGGCTGCTCGGCCGCGCGCGGCCGGACGACCAGCCCCTGCTGCTGCCCCTGCTGGGCACGTTCGGCCTGCTGGCGGCGCACAACCTCGTGCACTACCTCACCTCCGAGTCGCACTACAAGGAGTACGTGGCGTACCTGATCCGGACGTCCGAGGTGCTCGGCCTGCTGCGGGAATCGCTTTTGCTGCAGATGGGCGCGGCCCTGGCCGCGGGGGTGCTGTTCGCCGCCGGCGTCATCGGGCTGCGCCGGCCGGAGGAACGGTGGGTCCGGCGGCTGTGGGGGCTGGCCGCGGCGGGCGCGATCGTCGTCTACGGCGCCGCCTACGTGACGGCCACCACGGGCCGGCTCGACGAGACGATCGCCTGGCTGGGCTGGTACCTCTCCTGGCCGGTGCTGGGCCTCGCGGGGCTGGGGCTGGCGGTGTCGGGCCTCGCGGGGCTGGGACTGGTCCGGCGCGACGCCGTCCCGCCGGGGCTGGCCTTCGCCGGCCTGCTGCTCGGCGTCGTCGGCCTGCAGTATCTGTGGGACCCGCTGGAGACGGGCCTGCAGATCGGGTCGATGCGGCGCTACGTGCCGGTCGTCCTTCCCCTCACGATGCTCTTCGCCGCCCTGACCGCCGTCCGCCTGCTGGCGCGCGTGCCCGCCGCCCGCTATCGGGCGGGGCTGACCCTGGCCGCCAGCGCGCTGCTCGTGGCGCTGGTCGCGCACCCGAGCCTCGCCGTGATCGGCCAGCCGCTGTGGGACGATCCCCTCGCGCGGGTGGCGCGGATGTTCCCGGACCGGGCGGTCGTGCTGATGAGCCCGGATCTGGCGCCCACGCACATCCCGACGTCGCTGGCCTACCTCCATGACGTGGACGCCATCCTCGTCCAGCAGCGCAATCCCGACGGCCCGGTCCTGCGGCGCGTCATCGGCGACTGGCTGGCGCGCGGCCGGCCGGTGTTCCTGGTCGGGCGGGACGAATTCTCGTTCTTCGCGCCGGATCTGGCGCTGGCCGCGATCGGCGGGACGCAGGTCGACCTCCACACCCTGGAGACCACCCGCGACCGGATCCCGCGGGAGACCGTGCGCACGGCGGTCCCGCTGCGGTTCTTTCAGGTCACGGGGAGGATCGACCGCGACCGGGCGGCGGTCGACGTCGGGACGCCCGCCGTCGACCTCCTGTACGACCTGCGGGGCTTCCATGCGCCGGAGCGCGACGGGGATGCGTCCGGCGACACGTTCCGGTGGACCGGGCCGCGCGCGTCTCTCACGTTGCCGGCCGGCGGGTCGGTCACGCTGGTGGTCGCCGGCGCCCGCCCGCCCGGCGCCCCGCCGGCGGAGATCGCCGTGTCGGTGGGGGAGCGGGTGCTCGATCGGCGGGTCGTCGCGCGGGGGCGGCAGACGATCCGGCTGGACCTGCCGGAGACCGGCGCGGCGGGTCCGATCTACCTGGAGATCGAGTCGACGACGTTCCAGCCGCGGGCCTTCGGCTCGTCGCCGGACCCGCGCGAGCTCGGCGTGCGCCTGTACGGCGTGCTGGTCCACCCGTTCCCGGCGCGGCCCGCGCCCTGACCGGCCAGCCATAAAGTTCCCGTCCGGATCGACCGAAACAGGTTTCGATGGCCGCTGCGAACGTCCCATGGCGACTCGTGATCGGCGCGCCCCCGCCCGCGGCGGGCGGCTTTGGCGTTGGCGCGCGACTTGTGCTATCGTCTGCTCGCGCATGGGCTGGTCGATGACGGGCGGCCCGGTATCCCGGAACGACTACCCTTGATTGCACATCATTTCATCGGGGGCGGAACCCGATCCGAAGACCTGCGGGCGGCCGGCGATGCGGCGACGGGCATGCTCGCCGCGGTGACCGCACGGGTGCAGGCGGCCGGGCTGAACGTGGTCGCCGAAAAGGCCGTCCCCTTTCCCGGCGGCGGCGCCACGCTGGTCTGGGTGCTGGCCGAATCCCACGTGGTGATGCACCTCTGGCCCGAGCAGGATCGGGCCACCCTCGATCTTCACGTCTGCGACTACCGCGCCTCGAATGCCGGAAAGGCCGAGCGGCTGCGCGACGCGCTCGACACGCTCTGCTTCGCGCCCGGGTCGTCCGATTGGCGCGAGCTGGCGATCGCCGGCGGATCCTCCGCGTCGCGGACGGCCGGTGCGTAGGGCGCCGATAGCAGCGGGCGACGCCGACAGCGAGGCGCGCTACCGCGGGTTCTGGGCCGACGTCGGCAACAACTTCCCCGATCTGGGCGGCGCCCGCTCCACCGCGCAGTACCGCGCGGACGAGGAGTGGCTGCTGTGCACGCACCTGCCCGACCTGGCCGGCCGCCGGGTGCTGAAGACCGACCTCTGGGACGAGGCGCGGAACACCCGCATCCTGCGCTGGGCCGCGGGGCGCGGCGCGCACGCGTTCGGGGTGGACATCTCGGGCGCCATCGTCGCCGACGCCCGCGCCGGCTTCGCCGCGGACGGGCTGGCCCTGGGCGGCGTGCGCGGCGACGTCCGGACGCTGCCGTTCCGCTCCGGCAGCTTCGACGCGATCTACTCGATGGGGACCGTCGAGCACTTCGACGACACCGACGGCGCGCTGCGCGAGATCTTCCGCGTGCTGCGCCCCGGCGGCCGGGCCGTCATCGGCGTTCCGAACCGCCGCGACCCGTTCCTGCGCCCGGCGCTGGTGGCGGCGCTCTACCACCTGGGCCTCTACGACTACGGCTTCGAGAAGTCGTACGCGCGGCCCGTCTTCCGCCGGATGCTGGAGCGGGCCGGCTTTACGGTGACCGCCGAGACCGGTATCCTGTTCATACCGGGCTGGCTGCGGATGCTCGACCTCGCCTGCCACACGTGGCTCCGGCCGCTCGGCCGGTTGACGGGCGCCCTGTGCGCGCCGTTCGACTTGGCGTCGCGCCGCTGGCCGTGGCTGCGGCGGCACGGCTACCTGCTGGCGACGGTCGCGGTGCGGCCGGCCGCGGACGAGGCGGCCGGGGCGCGGGCGGCGGAACCGCCCGCCGGGGAAGGAGCGGCCTGATGGACGCAGAGAACACACCGGCCCCAGTGGCGGCGTCGGGATCTTCGGCTGCCGGGAAGCCGCCCGAGCCCGCGCCGGCCGGACCGGCGTCGGACGGCATGCTCCGGTTCACGCTGGTCACCGGCGCCTGGTTCGTCGGGCTGTTCGGCCTGATGCGGCTGGCGTGGGTGGAGCGGACGCTTCTGACGCCGTTCGCGCAGCTTCAGCAGGGGGTGGCCGACCAGCTCACCGGCGCGCCGTCCGACCTCGTCTACGCCGACGCGAGCTGCAGCGGCGGCGACCCGATGGCGCTGTGCGCCGGGGCGATCCTCGCGTACCCCGCCACCTGGCGGGCGCGGCTGCGCGGGGCCGCGGTCGGCCTGACCGTCATCACCGCCCTGAACGTCGTCCGGCTCGGCAACCTGTCGCTGGTGGCCGAGGACCGGGCGCTGCTCGAGCTGCTGCACATCTACATCTGGCCCGGCATCCTGATTCTGGCGGCGGCCGGGTTCGTCTACGCCTGGATGGGCCGGCAGGGGACTGCCGCGGACGGCGGCCCCGGCGGCGGGGCGGCGGCCGGCGCGCTGCCCGGCGACGCGGTCCTCGGCCCCGCGGCGCGGCGCTTCCTGCTGCTGGCGGCGCTGCTCGTGGTGGCCTACTTCGCCACCGCCCCGTTCTTCTACCAGAGCCCGGCCGTCGACGTGATCGCCGGGTGGATCGCCGTGACCGGCGGGGCCATCCTGAGTGCGGCGGGCACGCGGGCGATCGTGCACGAGGCGCTCATCTTCACCCGGCACGGGGCCTTCGTCGTCACGCAGGAGTGCATCTTCACCCCGCTCATCCCGCTCTACGTGGCCGGCGCCCTCGCCGCGCCCCTGGGCTGGAAGCGCCGGACGGCGATGCTCGTGGCGGCGCCGGCCGTCTTCTTCGCGCTCGGCGTCTCGCGCCTGCTGGTGCTGGCCGTTCCGGCCGCGGTCGTGGGGTCGTACGTGACGGCCATCCACGCCTTCTCGCAGACGCTGGTCGCCGTCCTGCTGGTCGCCGCGGCGGCGTTCGCGACGGCCGGCGCGGCGCGGCGCGGCGCGGCGCGCGCGGGTGTGGCTATCGCACTGGGTGCGGTGGCCGCGTTCGCCGCGGCGCCGGTTCTCGGTGCGGCCGCGGGCGGCGCCACGGCGGGCCTGGAGGCCCTCGGCGGCCGCGCGGTCCACGCCTTCGCCGACGACCAGGGCGCGTGGGCGATCCTGCCGGCCTTCCAGGTCGGCCTGTTCACCGCGCTCTGGATCGCGGTGGCCGGCGGCGGCCGATCGTGGCGGCGCGCCCTGCTCGGGCTCGGCGGCGTGGTCCTCGCGCAGGCGGCGCTGGGCGTGGCGGTCGGCGAGCTCGCCCATCGCTATGGCTTCAACCCGCACGTCGGCCTGATCCGGGGCTGGGCCCTCGTTCTGCCCGCCGCCGTCGTCTGGTGGCTCACCCGCCCGGCGCGCCGCGAGGTCATCGACGTGTCGCCGGTTCCGCCGCGCGCGCTGCCGCAGGCCGGTTGAGGGCGCGCGTATCACCCGCCAAGTGGGCAGCGTGGCCGCGGTTCAAGCCGGGGGGGCCTGGGGAAGAACGGCTCGCTCCAGTGTTTCGAGTCGTTGTCCGACTTTGCCGAACTCGATCTCAACGTTGCGGAGGCGGGTATCCAATCCGTGATGATCGTCGCGCATGTCGCTGCGGAGCGCCTCGATCCGGGCGTTCATGGTGTTCAGGCGGCTGTTGATCCCATTGGCGACGATCGCGATAACGCTGACGACGACGGCCGTCACGCCGATTCCCGTTCCGACGATGGACACGACAATAGTAGTTTCGTTCATTCTTCTCTTCACGTTATCACGAGCATCCCGCGGCGCAAGCCAGCGTCGTCGCCGAGGCGCCCCGCATCCTTCGCGCGTGACGTGATTGCCGAGCGGACAGCCGACATCGCTTCGTGATCGGTCGAGGCGCTGGGCAGCACGTTCGACTGCCTGACGGACGACCCGGCGGCCGGGCTGACAGGATCCGGTGGAGATGGGTGATACACTCGGCTCATGACGTTGCCGGATCTCCCACCGTTCGACACGCAACAGGCGGCCGCGGAACTGCGGGAGCACGGGTTCGACCAGCAGCAGGCGGACGCGATCGTGAGGGCCGACGCCATAGCGACCGTGAACTTGGCGACCAAGGACGATCTCAAGGCTGCCATGGACAAGCAGACCAGCGAACTGCGGGTTGAGTTCCAGAAGGCGATCAACGGCCAGACGTGGCGGTTCCTCACGGCGCTCGGGGTGATGCTGGGCCTGCTGCGCTGGCTGTTCCCGGTTACTCCGGTGAGCTGAGCCGCCGACCGAAGCGTCATCCCATACCAGGTCTAGACGCGCTCGCCGATGGCGGCGTAGTCCAAGTGCGTGAACAGCAGGTCGTTCAGCTTGTCGACGTTGCCGTTGAAGGTGGTGGTGGCGGCGGGCGAGGCGGGACCCGCGGATCGGCGGCCTCAGCCGGATCATCGGACGCCGAGCATGCGGACCACCCGGCGGATGACCTGCCGGCGCTGAGCGGCCGCAATGCGGCCGAGCCGGCGCGCGTCAGACGACTCGATGGTGGCGATCTTGGCGGTGCGGATGACCGAAGGAGCGGGTAGCCCGGCCTGAGCGAGATCCTGCTCAAAGGTCAGCATACGCCTCGGCGTCCGCTTTGGTACCCCACTCGCGGAACGTGCGGAACGGATCGTCGAGTTTGGCCATCCGTTCGCGGTTCTCGCCCAGCTCGCGGTTGACCTGGTCGAACCGCTGGTTCATCTCCGCGTTCAGATTCTCCAACCGCTTGTGCGTGTCGTCGAAGCGGTGGTTCACGTCGGTCTTCAGGGCGTCGAAGCGGTTGCTCACGTCGGTCTTCAGATCGTCGATGCTTTTCCTGACGTCGGTCTTCAGGTCGTCGACACGCTTGTTGACGTCCTGGCGCAGGCTGCGGATGTCGGACCGCAACCATCCGAACAGTCCGAGTATCAGAGCCGGCGTCAGCCATGGGATCAACTGTTCCATTCGACTCACCTTCCGATTCGGATGCTAGGAGTCTGCGCCGCAGGAAATTTTCGCCCCAATATGTAGTGGTTCAGGCGATTCTAAACCACCACATGAAGGGGTCGATCATGCCAGAATTCGTTCCACGGCGCAGACTCCTAGCACGGTCGGCTCCGCGTCATTGCCCTGAACCCCGGCGATTCGGGCGCATCGCGGGTGGGAACGGTCAATCGCTGTTTTGCAGAGGGCGGCGCAAAGCGGGCTGAGCTGGCCGTTGCCGGACGAGCTGGACGACGCGGCCCTAGATGCGTTCCCCGATGGCGGCGTAGTCCAGGTGCGTGAACAGCAGGTCGTTCAGCTTGTCGACGTTGCCGTTGAAGGTCTCGACGGCCGCTGACAGCGCGGGATCCGCGTCGGCGGTCCCGGGGCCGTCCGGCAACGGGATGCGCTGCAGCTTGCCGTCGTCCGGATACGGCATGAGGTAGCGGACGGTCGTGCGCTGGAAGCCGCTGGCGCCGAGCAGGTAGGTCAGCGTGTCGGGGTGCAGCGGGCGCACGTGGGTGATGTCGCGGATGTAGGCGTCGAAGAAGGCGAACCAGCAGCGCGGATTGACGGTCTCCAGGACGATGCGGGCGCCGGGCCGGAGCTTGCGGCCGGCCACGTTGAGCAGGCGCACGAGGTAGTCCGGCTGCAGGTGCTCGACCACCTGGGCGGCGAACAGCCCCCCCAGCGATTCGTCCTCCAGGGCGTCGAGATACGCGAGGGCGTCGCCGGCGCTCGCGTCGAGGCCGCGCGCGCGGCACTCTTCGATCATCTCGGCGTTGACGTCGACGCCGCGCGCCCCGACGTCCTGCTCGCGCAGCAGGTCGAGAAACTCTCCCCGCCCGCAGCCGATGTCGAGCACGTCGGACGCGCCGGCGAACAGCGGCAGATATTCGGCCAGCCGGCTGCGGATCTCTTCCCGCGACCCGCGGTACAGGTTTTCGAAACCGACGTAGGCGTAGGCGTCGGTCGCGGCGTCCAGCGCGGCCTTCGTTCCGGCGGCTTCGCGGGCCGGGGCTTGGCTCGTCGGGGAGGGCGCGCCCGTCGCGGTTTCGCCCGCCGCGGCTTCTCCTGTCGCGGCCTCTGCCGCCGCGGTCTCTGCTGCCGCGGTCTCTGCTGCCGCCGCGGTCTCTGCCGTCGGGGCCTCTGCCGCCGCGGTCTCTGCCGTCGCGGCTCCCTCGAGCCGGCGGCGCATCGCGAGCAGGCCGTGCTGCACCTGCCCCACCGTGGTCCGTAGCTCGTCGACCTGGCGCGCGAAGCGTTGCTCGCGGGCGACGGCCGCCTCGGCGCGCCGGCGCATCTCGTCACCGAGGCCGTCGTCCAGGGCGCTCAGCATGGCGGGGGATACGCCCGCGACCTTAGTGTCCACGAAGGGCGTAATCTGCTGCGCGTACTGAATGAGGCGTGACTGGAAGGCCTCCAGCGCGGCGGTATGCTCGGCGAGCGCGGCAATGACCGCGGTCAGGGCCTGCTGCCCCTCGGTTTCCGCTGGCGCCGTGCGGTTGAGGTGGTCGACGAGCACCCCGTTGAAGTGCTGTTGCCGTTCCACGATCGGGCCGACGAGGTCCCACACCCAGGCGCGCAGGCGCCGCTTCCACCCCGTCCCGAGCAGGCGCTCGACGTCGGGCGCCACACGCCAAGCCTCGTTGACGGGGGTGAGCTGGCGTTGATCGAAGGCGCGCGGCGGGTCGGGCAGCGCGGGCCGCGGCGGCAGGGCGCGATCGACCCGCGTGAGGGCGTCGTTGTAGGCGCGATCCGCGGCTTCGCGCGCCCGTTTCAAGCGCGCGAGATCGTCCTTGCTGCCAATGCGGGTGGCCATGCGGAAGGGGGGCGACCGTGGGCTAACTGCCGATCACGCCCTCCAGCGGACTGCTGGCGGTGGCGTACCGCTTGCGCGGTATGCGACCCGAGAGGTGGGCCAGACGGCCGGCCCGCACCGCCAGCTTCATCGCCTCGGCCATGCCGACCGGGTCGTCCGCGCCGGCGATGCCGGTGTTCATGAGCACGCCGTCGATGCCCAGCTCCATCGCGACGGCGGCGTCGGAGGCCGTGCCGACCCCGGCGTCGACGATGACCGGCACGCCGGCCGCCTCCTTGACGAGGCTGATGTTGTTCGGATTCTGCACGCCGAGGCCGGAGCCGATCGGCGCGCCGAGCGGCATGACGGCGGCGGCACCGGCGTCCTCCAGCTTGCGGCAGGTGACCGGGTCGTCGTTCGTGTAGGGAAGGACCACGAACCCCTCGCCGACCAGCACGCGGGTGGCCTGCACCAGCGCTTCGTTGTCGGGAAAGAGCGTCTTCTCGTCCCCGATCACTTCCAGCTTCACCCAGTTCGAGAGCCCCGCCTCGCGACCGAGCCGCGCCGCGCGAATAGCGTCGTCCGCGGTGTAGCAGCCGGCGGTGTTGGGCAGCAGGAAGTACCGCTCGGTGTCGATGTGGTCGAGGAGCGACTCGCGCGAC
>WTGR01000675.1 GCA_011523485.1 Acidobacteriota bacterium | reverse complement strand
CCACCCCGCCGCCGCCAGCTCGGCCCCCGTGCGGAACAGCCCGGAGTCGTTGGCCATGTGGAACATGCTCAGGAATCTCAGGCCCCACGGATTCCCGTCCGGGTCGTTCTCGCGCCAGAGCACGCCCGCGCGGCGGTACATCGCCAGATTGATGTCTGCGTCGCGCCGCGATCTGAACGTCGGGCAGGTCCTTGTGTTCGGGTTCAGCGTGGCGAAATCGGCGGGCGTCAGGGTGAAGTGGCGCCGGCGGTCGTCGAGATCGACCGCGCGTCTCGCATAGAAGACGAGGTCGGCCTGACGGGACTCCCTGATGGTGAAGAGCACGAACCGATACCTGTGGTCGAGACCCCTGAAGACGAGACTCTCGTTCTCGAAGTGATGGACGCTGGCAAGGGCGCTACCGCCGAGAAGGGCCTGAAAGTACTCCTTGGTGGTATCGTCGGTGACGATCCCGCTGGGCACGATGAAGCCCGCACACCCGCGAGGCGACAATACTGTCCAGTTGTGCTCGGCGAACAGCGCGTACGTGTTCACGTCGCCCCTCCCGCACAACGGATAGCGCCCGGACTGCCGCGCGAAATGGCTCTGCCCCTGCGCGATGCGCGTGGCCGCGGTCCATTCCCTCCAGAGGTTCGGGTCCGTGGCCGGTAGCCCCGCAATCAGCTTCTTCCGCTCGGCCGCGTTCCGCGCTTGCGCGATCGCGGGCTCGCGTCTGGCGAAGAACTCCCGCTCCTGGAGCTTGACCCGTTCCCACGGCGGGTTGCCGAGCACGACGTCGAAGCCGCCGCGCGCGAAGACCTGCGGGAACGCCAGCTCCCAGTGGAAGATGCCGTAGTCCTCGACGATTCGCCGCGTGGTCTCGACCAGCGCCGGGGACGGCGGTCCGTTCCCGTCGCGGAGCGCCAGCCAGGCGGCGGTCGTCGGCGCCGCATCCGCGGCCGGGCCAGGTTGGTCCTTGGGCCAGAGGAAGGCGGCGCACCACGCGTCGGCCACGAGCTTCTCGTGCTCGTAGGTCTCCGAGACCAGCAGCGCGTTCCACCGCCGGTGCTTCGCGGCCAGGGCGGTCGCGTCCGCGTCGGAGGCCTGCTCGACCGCGTGGATGGCGTCGCCCAGGGCGGCAGTCTCGCTTCGAGGCTCGAACACCAGTCGTCGCTGACCGGCAATCTCCTCCCGGTTGCGCTTCTTGATCGATCTGGTGACCTGCCGGCTGTCTCCCTCCAGGACCGTCCACGCGGCGTCGGGCACCTGATCTCCCATGAGCGCCCGGGTCGCGCCGATGAGGGAATTCCCGCGGCGGATATGACTCTCCAGGAACGTCAGCGGCAGCCCGGGGTCGATCGACTCCATCCAAAGGCTCACCTTGCAGAGCTCGACGGCCAGCGGGTTGCGGTCGACGCCATAGAGGCATCGCCGCACGACGTCGCGGAGTGCGCGCTGATAGTCGTCCGGCGCGGGCGTGCCTCCGGCCCGGATGCGCGCCACGCGGTCGGCGAGGCGGCGCGCCGCCGCGAGCAGGAAATGCCCTGACCCGCAAGCGGGATCGACGATGGCGAGGTCCAGCAGGGCCTCGTCGGGTCGGTCGGGGTGCGCCCCGACGGTGCGTTCGACCACGGGATCGAGGGCGCTGTCGAGCAGGACCTGCACCAGCTCGTCCGGCGTGTAGTAGCTGCCCGTCGTCTTCCGCGCGTGGCCGCGGCTCTCGTCCGCGCCCGCGAAGGAGAACGACCGGCCGTCCCCGGTGATCTGCGGGACCAGCTCGAGCAGGCCCTCGTAGACGTAGCCGAGCTCGTCCGCGCCCATGTCGCGCCAGTTCACGCGAACGAGCCCGGAAGGCTCGCGAAGCCACGCGAGACGAAAGAGCGCCCCGAGCAGTGCGCGGTTCTCGAGGCTCGCCGCATCGAGATCCGCGCACTCCTCGGGCGAGAACAGACCGGCCAGGGCGGGCAGCCCGAGGCGGGGCTCTCCGTCCGCGAGGCTGCGAAGGACGATGCGGACGGACTCCCACAGGTCGCCCTGCCGGTCGTGGGCGCTCCGGCGCACGGCCCGGTCGCGGAGTCGGCGCAGGCCGTAGCCGTCGGCATAGAGCCGGCGGGCCGCGCCGGAGGCGTCCCTCGCGTGCAGCAGGTCCCGCTCTTCGACCGTGAGCAGGAAGACGAGCCGGTAGACCAGTCGCAGAAGTTGCCCGAAGTACCGGTCCCTCGTGAGCTCGCCCGCGTGCAGGGCCGCGCGCAGCGGCCTGTTCTCGGGGTGGGAGAGGAACCCCTGCCCCAGGGTCTCCAGCGCCTGCTGGAAACCCGCGCTCAGCTTTTCCCTCGCCCGGGTACCTTCTTCCCGTCCGGCGTCTCGCCACGCCTCGAGCGGGCAGGTCCCGTCCGGGTCGTCGGTGCGGCCGAAGCGCGACTCGTGCGCGAGCAGCCAGAGCGCGGCGAAGTCGGGGTACAGGTCTTCCGTGAAGATGCGGCCGAGGTCGGTCTCGATCCACGCCGGGCGCGTGAGACTCGCGTTGTCGCGCGCGATGCGCAGCGAGAGCCCGTCGGTGGCGAGGCCCCAACGCATCGCGCCGGACGCGTTCAGGGTCTCCTGCAGCAGCCCGAACGCGCTCCGCCGGCGCTGGTCGTCGCCGAGCTCGGGCAGCAGCGTGTCGAGGCCCGCTCCCGCCCGGGCGACGACGACGGGAACCCGGCCGCCGAGGGCGAAGAACCGGACCGGATTGGAGCGATCGATCGTCGTCGTCGGCGCGCCCGCGACGGACGCGAAACCGAGCGCGTCGCGCAGCAGCGGCTCGGCGAAGCGCTCGGCGAGCGTGAGGGCGTCGCCACCCGCGGCGCGGCCTGCCTCGAGCTCGCGAAAGCAGGCCTGGGCGATGCGCCAGCTCCGGGCGATCTCGTCGCGGAGGTCGAGACCCTTCGGAACGCGGTAGTCGTCGGGCTCCTGCGAGCCGGCCCGGCGCTGCGCCACCCGCCCGAGCCAGTCCGCTCCGAGAAGACCGCCCTCGATGGAGAGCGCGTCGAAGGCCAGTCGAGCCTCGGCGCTGCGGCTTCCGCGAGGAACCATGCTCACGCCACCTTCGGCAACAGCACGTAGACCCCGATCACGTCGGGGCGCGGAACGGCCTGCACGACGGTGGTCCCGGTCGCCCGGCTGGCTTCGCGGACGCGCATGTGGTCGGCGAGCAGATCCTCCGCGCGGTGGCGCGAGAAGGTCTCGATGTCGGCGGCGCGCTCGGGAAGCGCGGCCAGGGCGCGCGCGACCTCCCGCTCTCGAACGTGGCGCGGGGGATCGTCGGCGGGCGGGAGCGCGAGCAGAGCCAGCGCCTCGGGTCCGTTGATCGGCTCGCCCCCCCGCGGACCGGTCCAGGCCAGGGCGGTCGCCTCCTCCACCATCAGGGTCGTCTCCTCGCCCCGCTTGCGGGACACAAGCTGGTGGCGCAGCCGCAACAGCACGACGGTGGCGCGGGCTTGCACGCCCTCGGAGATCCAGCAGCCGGCGCGCCCCAGGACCGACGGGTCGCCGGCCGCGGCGTCGACGTCGGCGACCGAGAGCGTCCGCCCGAGCAGCGTCTCCGCGAGCACTCCGACGAGGGGATGGCTGCGCTGCACGGGGCGGCATCCCGGCGCGGCCGGATACGCGAAGTCGACGGCGACCGTGCCCGCGATGTCCTCCGCGGCCAGGCGCTCGCGGACCTCGGCCGGCAGCGCCTTGGTCGGCACCTTGAACCCCCGACCGAGCGGTTCGAGCCCGGAACCGAGCCGGGCGAGAGCCCGTCCCGCAAAGCGCTGCACGTCGTCGCGACCGCCGACGGCGGCGAGGCTCTTGCGCCACTCGGGCAGCACCTCGTCGGGCTTGATGCGCCGTTGCGCGAACACCGTCCGGTTCTGTTTCGCCTTCGCCCTCACGTCCTCCCATTGGCCCTCGAACAGCGCGAGCTGGCGGCTCTCGTGGACGGCGTTGCGGCCTCGCCGCCGCAGGAGCACGGCCTTGAGTAGCGCCTGCGTGAGCGAGTGGCCCTCGTCGGGCACCGGTACGGGAACGCCGAGCTCTTCCCGGATGCGCGCCGCCTTGCGCAGGATGACCTGGAGTACGGCGCCGTCCACCGGGTTGTCGCCGTAGAGGAGCGTCGCGCGCACGGCCCGGCTCGGCTGGCCGAAGCGGTCGACACGACCCTCGCGCTGCTCGTGGCGCGTCGGGTTCCACGAGAGATCGTAGTGAACTACCGCGTCGAACTGCTCCTGCAAGTTGATGCCTTCCGACAGGCAGTCGGTGGCGACGAGGACCCTGGCGTTCTCGGCCTCGCCCATCCGCGCCACGCGCTCCTCGCGCTCCTCGGGGGGCATCTCGCCGGTCACGGCGTCGACGGCGGCGCCCGTCAAGCACGCGCCGAGGTGGCTGGCCACGTAGCGCGCCGTCGCGATGAAACGACAGAAGACCACCACGTTGAACCCGTCCTCGACCAGCTTTGTGACCTCGGCCGCGGCGGCCCTGAGCTTCGGGTCGCCGCTCTGGCCGGCAAGCCTCTCCGCCTGCTCGACGAGCCGTGCCAATGCCGGGCTGTCGCCGCCCGCCGGGGGCTCGACGTCGTCCGCGATCAGCGCGTCGGACTCGCCGTCGAAGACGCGCTCGAGAAGGTCCTCGCGGGCCTCGTCGTCGAGATCCTCTCCCGCGCGGGTACGCAGGGCGAGCACGGCCGCGGCGGGGCTCGACGCCGCGCAGCGAAGGAGCGCCAGCGTTCCCCAGAAGTTCAGGCGCTGCCGCCGCTCGTCGCCGGCGCCCGTCTCGACCGCCTCGGCGCAGTAGTCGAGAACGTCGTCGAGGAACGCCTCCCAGGCGCCGCTCAGCTCGTACGTCACTTCCTTCGTTTCGCGCCGCGGGAAGATGTCGCCGTCGCGCCACTCGGCGATGTCGGGGCGCCGCCTCTGGACGAAGTGGCTCGCGAGGCGTTCGCGAAGCCGCGTGCGCTCCGCGCCCGCGACTTCCGCCAGGCGCTCGAAGTCGCGGGCGAGCAGGCCCAGCAGCCGGTAGAAGGCGGCGTCATCGCCGCTGTGCGGCGTGGCGGTGAGCATCACGAGATGCCGCGACCCGCTGTCGGCCAACCCCCGGAGCAGCTCGTACCGCTGATGCCGCCCCCCGCCGGCCGAGACGCAGGTGTGCGCCTCGTCGACGATCACGAAGTCGGGGCACGCCTGAAGAAAGTGGTCGCGCCTCTCCCGGGTCTTGATGTAGTCGAGACTGACGACGGTGTGCGGGTGCACCGCGAAGATGCTCACGCCGGGCGGAACACCCCGTTCCAGACGGCGCGCGCTCCGGGCGGTGACGGATGCGGCGCGGATGTTGAAGCGAACGTCGAGCTCCGCGACCCATTGGTCCACCAGATGCGGGGGGCAGAGGACGACGGTGCGCTCGATGTCGCCGCGGTCGAGCAACTCGCGCGCGATGAGCAGCGCCTCGATGGTCTTGCCGACCCCGACGTCGTCGGCGATGAGCAGGCGCACCGGGTCGAGCTTGAGCGCCATGAGCAGCGGCACGAGCTGGTAGGCCCGTGGCTCGACCGCGATCTGCCCGAAGCTCCGAAAGGGCCCCGCGCCCCGCCGCAGCGAGAGCAGCAGCGCATCGCGAAGCAGCAGGGCCGAGTCGTGCCCGCCTAGCTGATCCGCGCCGGGCAAGGGGAACCGGGCCTCTCGGACCGGCTCGATCTCCAGCGGCAGGTGAATCAGCGTCCGATCAGCGTCCGATCCCGTGACGGGTCGGACCCGCAACGTCTCCACCGAGCTTCCGCCGAGGACGACCCACTCCCGCCCGCGGGCGCTGACGAGGCTGCCGGGCGCGAAGGCGACCTCGCTCATGACGCCTGCCCCAGGACCGAGGCCAGCCGCGCGAACGCGGCGCGCCAGGCCGCGGGATCTTCGAACCGGACTACCTCGAAGCCCAGATCCTCCAAGGCCTGGAGAGCCGAGAGGTCGCCCTCGTCGATCACCGCGGCCGCGTAGTGCTTGCGCCAGACAAGGCGCACAGACCCGGCGCCTGCTAGGAATGGCTCCGAATCCGGCGCGGGAAGGCCGCGGCGCGCCGCTTCCGCGAGCCACCGCTCCTCGCGCGATTCCCCGCGCGACACTGTGACGGCGGCCTGCGACACGGTTAAGGCGAAGGAAATCCCTCCCGCGGCAACAGTGTGAGTAGCGCCGAAAGGCCGCGTCTCCGCCGTCTGGGCCGTGCGTGCGCGAGCCAGCCGCAGGAGCAGCGTGCGGGCGTCCTCGTCGCGACGATCGAGCAGTTCGTGATCGGGCTGGTTGTAGTACGACATCAGGCAGCGATAGCAGGCCGCCACACAGGCCGTTCCCGGCAGGTCTGAGAGCTCCGGTGTCGAATCGGGCAGAGCACCGTCGGCGCCCAGATGCATGATCGCCAGCGCCTCTCTTGCGACACTCGCGAGGCTCGTCTCCTGGCTCACGAGCCGCGTGAGAACGCCGGCCCCGCCCTCGGTGGCCTCGTAGAGCAGAAAGCCCTTGCGGACGTCACGCGTCGGCATCGGCTCCGCGAGCATCTCGCCCTGTTCGAGCTGGAATACCGCCTCGATGCCCCGCAGGATCGCGTGCTGCACCGTGGCCAGCGCGACTTCCGAAAGAGCCTCGCCGGCGGGTCGGAAGAGGAGCGCGTTCTTGCGGTCCTGAACGCTGGGGACGATCCACTGCCGAGGCGAGGCGGTGGGATCGGTGGGGCCCTGGTCGGCGTCTTCGTCCTCGCTCCTGGCCCAGTATCCCGATACCGGATCGATGCGAAAGCCGAGGATCTTCTTGTCGGCTCTCCGGCGCAGGCCCTTGTTGAGCCGCGTGATCGTCGCGCCGGCGCCGTATGCCAGATGCACTATCTCGCCTTCTTCGTTTGAGGCCGACGCGTGCCGGACGTCGATCTCCTGGTCGCGGATCGCCCATTCGAACGTCGTCTGCAGGTCGAAGCCCTGACGTTGGCGTTCCTCGTCGTTCGCGGTGATCTGCTCGGCCGGCTGGGTGGCCACGTTCTCTATCCGATACGTGTTGCCCACGACGTCGGCGTCACCGAGCGACGTGCCGCAGGCGTGGCACATCGACAGATCGTCGCCGAAGTGTCCTCCGCCGCAGCTCATGCAGATTCGCACGGCCTTCGTAGGCAGTTGCGAGTCGGGCGTAGCCGACTCCCGGTGCCCGAGCGAGAGCAATGCCCGCACGACCCGGTAGGCGCGGCCCTCGTGATAGACGAGGCTGCGAGGACCGAACTCCGCGAGCGCGAGGAAGCGCGGGCGCTGGAGGTAGGTCTGCCGCCCGCGGCCATCCCGACTCGCGGGGATGTAAGCGAAGAGGGGCAACCTGGGGAAGTTGTATCCCGGCAGGAAGCCTTCGGTGGCAAGGTAGCGGTACGTGTAGAAGTCGCTCGAGAGCGCGCTCGTGCCGCGCTGGAGCAGGTTGATCTGGTCCACCGCCTGCGCGTGCCGCGTCTGCGCCGCCCGTTTCTCCCGGTAGGGGGTGGAGTAGTCGTCCATGGTCCGCCGCGCGGCGTCCCGCTGCTCCTCGGCGGCGGCGAAGAGGTCTCGCCAACGGTCGAAGGCTTCGTCGAGGCGCCCCGCCGCCGACGCCGCGATGGCTTCCGAGTAGGCGTCCCGGCCGGTGTACCAGGGCGCGAACTCGGGCGTGAGATCGTCGGCGACCAGGTCGAGAACCCGTCGAATCCGCTTGCCTGCGTCTGCGGCGACGCGCTTGTGCTCGAGCGCGGCCTTGAAGTCGGGGATGAGCGGCCGGCCGGCCTCGTTGAGGAGGAGCAGCTTCGCGATGCACTTGTCAAGCGGCTGGTCGACGCACGAGAGCCAGACCGCCTGGAGGTGGCTGTCGATCAGGTCCCGGTTCGTGAGCTCGAGGACCGGCGCCCGCACCTCGCCATGGACCATCGCCCTGGGGTCGCGGAAGAAGTACTGGTCGTGCGGGCTCTGCGAAGACGCGTACGCGACGACCAGAGCGGCCTGCCCGTTGCGGCCCGCACGTCCGCCGCGCTGGGCGTAGTTCGCGGGCGTGGGCGGTACGTTGCGCATGTGGACCGCGTTGAGGGCCGAGATGTCGACGCCGAGCTCCATCGTCGGGGAGCAAAACAGGACCGGCAGGAACCGGTTGGTCTCTCCGACTTCGCGGAGTCGCTTCTCGTCCTTCGCGAGCTCTTCGCGCTCTCGCTCACCAAAGCGGAAACGCTTCTCGCGGAACTTCCGGTTGTCGGGATCGACCTGCGCCGTGTGCTCGCGCGCCTCGAAGCCGAAGAGCGGGTGCGTCGGCGCGCGGAGCATCCTGGCGAGGTTCTCGTAGAAATCGCGGAAGAACGCGTTCCGCGTGGAACGGCCGTCGTCCGCCAGGTCGTCGCCCGGCTTGAAGACGACGCATGCATCGTTGAGCCGCCAACCCGCCTGATCGAACGGGGTGTTCTCCTCCGACAGGAGGCCGTGCGTCGCCCCGGCGCGCAGGAGATCGTTGACGAGCCGGTCGAAGTCCTTCGAGCGCAGTTCCCGGATGGACGTGTCGCCGCTCCACAGGCGCGACGAGCGCAGCGATCGCCCGAGACCGCTTCGCGAGCCGCCGCGCACGATCAGTTCCTGGTCGCGGAGCGTGCTCGTCCGGCGCGTCGGGGCGACGACCATCAGCCAGCGCGCACCTCTTGGCTTCTCGTCGCTGCCGAAGCCCCAGGGTGGCCGGAGGCGGCTGTGCGACTTCGCGACCAACTGCTCGAGGACGGCGGCATCCAGAACCTGGCTGCGGATGGCCATCCACTTCCGCATGTGGTCGAGCAGTTCCTGATAGACATCTCTGCGAACTAGGGGGCTGGCCTGCTTCAGCAGGGGGTGCGACTCGGCGAACAGCTCGTCGTCCGCCGCGAGCTCCTCGAGGCCGAGATATTCCACCCGGACCATGCGGAGCTGCTCGAGGTTCGGGTTCGTGTACCGCCAGCCGCGTCGCTGATCGAACCAGACGCGGTAGGCGAGCACCTGGCGAAACGTGCGCTCGGCCTCCTGCAGGTTGAAGCCGCGCAGCGTCGGTTCGAGGAGCCACTCCGTTCGAAGCTGCGGGTCCGGCCGGTCGAAGCCGAGCGTCCGTTGCGCCCCGGCACCCAGCTCCTCGCTGCGGACCCCCGTCGAACCTGCATCCTGCAGCGCGCCGAGGAAGCCCGCGCGGACCAGGCTCACGAACAGGAAGTCGTTGAAATGGCCCGCCTGGAGCGCGGCGTCCTGACGGTTGTCGGTGAAGCCGAGGAGCTTCCGCGTGTGGGGACCCAAACCCGAATCGGCGCCGTGCATCCAGCGGAGCGCGCTGGCGACGAGCACCGTGGTCGCCGAGCTGCGGCCCTCGGCCGAGAGAGAAGCGAGACGCGTGCGATCGCGGGCCGCGCCGCCCCGCGTGTTCCCGCAACGGAGGCAGAGTCGGAACTTGCCGGGCAGGAACCACGCCATCGTCCCGGAACCGACCTGCCCGTCGGCCGCCACCGTGAAGCGCCGAGCACGCGCCTTGCGGTAGTACGCCTTCAGCCGCAGGCTGCCGCCGGCGTCGAATTCGATCCACGTCTCCGGGTAGTCCTCGTCCCGGTCGTCGAAGGTGAAGTCGGGATCGTCGACCGGATGCGGTGTCAGGAAGCCGAAGACCTCGCTGTCGGCCCCGGCCTGTTCTCCAGGTTCCTGGGCCTCTTCCTGCCCGGTCGGCGGCGCGTCGTCGATGTCCCGCGCGAGGAAGACCCCGTCCGGCCACGCCAACCGCACCGGGTGATACTCGTGTCCGCACTCGCGACAGAAGTGCACCGCGTACAGTCGCTTCTCCGGGTGGCCGGGCAGGAACTGCTGACCATCGACGGTCACCGTGCGGGCGCCGCGCGGCTCGACCGTCGCGTAGGCGTGCCCGGCGCCGGAGATGAACTGGTGGAGCTTGAACGCGAAGAAGCTCCTCTCGCTGCCGCGCGGGTTCGAGGTCCGCGCACGCTCGGGGACGCTCGACACCAGAAGAAGGTCCCGCAGCGCCCTGCCGCAGGCGTCGGAAGGCCGGCCCGATTCCTCCGAGAGCCTGGCCTCCGCCTCGGTCAACGTCATGGGCTTCGCCCGGACCCAGCGCTGGTCGTCCTCGGAGAACGAGATGCCGAGACGCGTCTCCACCCACACCGCGAGCGGGTGCTTCCTGAACTCGGCGTCGGCGATGTCCGGCGGTACGCCGGCATCGATGGCCTGGCCGAGATGCGGCCTCACCGAATCCGCCGTGGCGGTCGAATCGGTGATTCGCTCGAGCGTCTCGACGATGACGTTGCTCTCGGCGATCTCGTTACCGAAGAGCTTCGACGCCACGCCTGCCACGATGCGGTTCCTGTCGCCGATGGATCCCTCGCTCGCCATCGTGGCCGACGTGCCGATGCATAGGAGATTCTCGGGTTCGAGGCGCTCGCGGACCCGGCGCACGAGCAGCGCCACGTCCGCGCCCTGGCGGCCGCGGTATGTGTGGAGCTCGTCGAGAACGAGGAACCGAAGACCCTCGCAGTTGCCGATGACACGTCGGTCGGTGGCTTCCTGCCGCGTCATGAGCAGCTCGAGCATCATGAAGTTGGTGAGAAGGATGTCCGGAGGCTCCTCGGCAACCCGCTTCCGCTCGTCCGCGTCCTCCTGCCCCGTGTAGCGGGCGAACCTGACCGGCCGGTCTCCGGGCGCCTGGCCGATGAACTTGTCGAGCTCCTCCAGTTGGGAGTTCGCGAGCGCGTTCATCGGATACACGACGATGGCGTGCGTGCGGGGCTCCGCGATCCTCCTCCGTGCCGCCAGCACGTGGCTGACGATGGGAATGAAGAAGCAAAGCGACTTTCCGGACCCCGTGCCGGTGGTCACCACGAAGCTCTCGCCGTCTGCGGCAAGCGCGATGGCCTGCTCCTGGTGCTTGTAGAGAGACAGCGGTTGACCGTTCGCGCGGAAGATGTCGGCGCAGCCGGGGGCGACGACGCCGCTTTCCGCCAGGGTGCCCACATCCGTCGAGCGCTTGTAGCTCGGGTTGATCTGGATGAGTGGCTCGGGCCAGTAGCGCTGCTCGGCGTAGATGGCCTCGACCTGCTCCCGGATGTCCTGCGCGTGGATCGTCGTGAACGACGTCGCGAAGCGCTCGTACTCGTCGACGACGCTGTCGCGCAACGCGAAGACGTCGAGTGCCGGCGTGTTGCTCGCCATTGCCGCGTCCGAACTCCGCCCCGGCGTGCTGCTCCGCGTCATTCCCGGCTTGGCCTCCCTGGCTGCAGATCCTGCCACGATGGTTCACCGTACGACGAATCAGCGTATCGCACAGGGCCGCCGTGGGTCGGAGAGCTCGTAGATGACGATGGGCGTTTCCACGCCGGACGCGTGTACCGTTCTCTCTTGACGCGCTATGTCTGTATTTATATAGTTGCTATATCGTCACTGATATAGCAACATGAGCCTCGACCACATCCTCCTCGGCCTGCTCCGGGAGCCGGCGACCGGCTACGACCTCAAGAACGCGTTCAGCGAGAGCGTGCGGCACTTCTGGTCCGCCGAGCTCAGCCAGATCTACCCGACCCTCAAGCGCCTGGAGCAGCGGCGGATGCTCCGCAGCCGG
>WTGR01000823.1 GCA_011523485.1 Acidobacteriota bacterium | reverse complement strand
CGGCAACCCGTGCAGGTCGGCGGGGGCGGGCGCGGCCGGCGGCCGGCGGTGATCGATACCCACGGGCGCGCCGTACCGCGAGCCCGTGGCGGGCGGCGCCCCGGTCCGGGTCCGGATTATCGCGGCCGCTACAGCCCCCGGCCGCGGCCCGGCTACCGCTACGGCTATCACTATCGCGGCGGGTACGGCTACTACCGACCGTGGTACGGGCCGCGCTGGCACCGCCACGTCGGGTTCGCCCGCTACGGCCGCCCGCGGGTCTACGGCACCTACTTCTACTTCCCCGGCTTCTCCTTCGGCGCCGGGTACGGCTACGCGCCGCACGTCCACGTCGGCGTCGGCGTTCCGTACTCCGGCTACGGCTACCCCTATGGCTGGTACGACCCCTACGTCCGCTACGGCTACGCGCACGTCGCGGACGCGTATACGGGATTCCTCCGCCTGAAGGTCCGCCCGCGCGCCGCGGAGGTCTACGTCGACGGGTACTTCGTCGGCATCGTGAACGAGTTCGACGGCATGTTCCAGCGGTTGCGGATCGAGGAGGGAGCGCACACGGTCGAGGTGCGGCACCCCGGCTACGAGCCGCTCACGCTCGACGTGCTCATCGTGCCGGGCGAGAAGGTCACGTTCGAGGGCGACCTGATCCCGCTCCCGTAGCAGGAAACCGGAATCCCGCGGCGGCGGCCGTGCCGGTCACGGCTGCCGCCCGCGATCCGCCCCACAGCTCCAGCACGCCGTGAACTGCTCCTCGACCGTCTCGCCGCACGACCGGCAGCGCCAGACCGCTTCGCTCGCGCTCTCCGTCGGTGCCTGACTTCTGGCGGCGTAGTCGTCGGCGATCTCGACGGCGCGGGCATACTGCCCCCCGTCGTCGTCGAGCACCCAGACCGACGTGCGCATCTCGACGAAGGAAAGGCTGCCGCCCTGCAGCGGCACCATGTCGTCGCCCCGGATGACCGCGTCGATGCCCTCGACCTCGAGCAGGCCGCGGAGGACGTGCGCATCGCCCGGACCGTCCGCCTCGTAGATCTTCTTCAGATCGGCCATCTCCCTTTCATACCATGGACCGTCGGCCGTGCGCGCTACGTATACTCGACGTGATGGATACCGACCGGCGCGAGGACGACTTCTTCGAGGTCTACACGAAGGACCTGACCGGCGAGGACGTCCAGCGCCTCTTCACGCGCGACGCCCGGGACGCGTACCGGTTCTTCACCCGCCACATCGACGAAGCGGCGTTCGCCGACCTGCCGCCGCTGCAGCGGTTCACCCTGCGCGCACGTCTCCTCTTCCTCGCCTTCACGCTGAAGCTGTCGCCGGCCCGGCGCGCGCTGTTCGCCGTGTCGCTCGCGGCCTTCCTTGGCGGCCTGATGGAGCTGTTCGAGGGCATCGGGCTGGTCCGCGTGCCGGTCGTTCCCTTCCTCGTCAGCATCCCGCTCCCCAGCCTGGTCTGGTCCGACGGCACCGGCTGGCTGGCGATCGGCTTCGTGCTGGTCAACCTGCTGGTGCTGCTCGAGGTGGCGGATCGCCTGACCCTGAAGAACGACCTGGAGGTGGCCCGCGAGATCCAGCTCGCGATGCTGCCGCAGAAGACCCGCGCCATCCGGGGCCTCGAGGCCGCCGGCCGCACCCGGCCCGCGAACACCGTGGGCGGCGACTGCTACGACATCCTGCGGCTGCCGGAAGGCCGGCTGCTGCTGATGCTGGGCGACGTTTCCGGCAAGGGCAGCCCCGCCGCGCTTCTGATGGCCCTCGCCATCGCGATGCTGCGGACGCTGGCCGCGGAGAACCTGACGCTGGTCGGCCTGATGGAGCGGCTCAACCGGCTGGTCTACGAGCAGACCCCGGGCTCGCGGTTCATCACCATGTTCGTCGCCGCCATCGACCCCGCCACCTGGACGCTCACCTACATCAACGCGGGACAGACGCCGCCGCTGCTCCGCCGGCGAACCGGCGAGATCGAGGCGCTCACGACCGGCGGCATCGCCCTCGGGATGTTCGACCGCGCCACCTACGAGGCGGCGGAGTTGACCCTCGATCCCGGCGATCTACTGGTGGCCTACAGCGACGGCGTCACGGAAGCGGAGAGCCCGGCGGGCGTGCCGTTCGACGAGATCGGACTCCGGCATCTGATCGAGACGCATCACGCCGACGGTCTCGACGACCTCGGCGAGGCGATCGTGGCGGCGGTGGTGGCGCATGCGGACAGCGCCCGGCTGGCCGACGATCTGACCGTGCTCGCGGCGCGGCGCCTGCCGCCGGTCCCTCCCGCGGTCTGACTGCGCCTTGTCCGGCGGCGCCAGGACGTTCCCGCCCGGACGTCCCGGTACGAGCCGCCGGAGCCGGACTGCGCCAGTCGATCCCGGATAGAATGGGCCGCACAAGGGAGTTGCCATGCCAGTCACACGCCGCCGCTTTCTCACCGACTCCACCGCGGCCGCGGCCGGCGCCGGCGCCGCCTCGCTGCTGCCCACCGCCGTCCGCACCCGCGCGCAGGGCGTCTCGCCGAGCGACAGGATCGTCGTCGGCGTCATCGGCTGCAACGGGATGGGCTTCTCGAACCTGCGCTCGCTGCTGCGCATGGACGAGGTGGAGTGCGGGGCGCTGTGCGACGTCGACGCCGGCGTGCTCGAACGGCGCAAGCGCGACGTGGAAGAGATGACGTCGGTCACGCCGAAGGTGTACGGCGACTACCGCGCGCTGCTCGAGAACCCCGACCTCGACGCGGTGGTCATCGGCACGCCGGACCACTGGCACTGCCTGCAGAT
>WTGR01000163.1 GCA_011523485.1 Acidobacteriota bacterium | reverse complement strand
CTTCGACGGCGAGTGGATCGGGCGGCTCATCGAGAGGTTCGGCTACCGCACGGCGCGCGGGTCGACGTCGCGAGGGGGCGCCCGCGCCCTCGTCCGGATGCGGCGTCTGGCGGCGGACGGCGCGCCGACCGGGTTCGCGGTGGACGGCCCGCGCGGCCCGGCCCGCTCGGTGCAGCCGGGCGCGGTCTGGCTGGCCAGCCTCACCGGCAACCCCGTGTTGCCGTTTCACAGCGAGGCGGACCGTTACTGGACGGCGCGGAGCTGGGACGGGACGCAGGTGCCGAAGCCGTTCGCCCGCGCGGCCATGGTGATGGGGGCGCCGATCGAGGTGCCGCGGGCGGCCGGTCCGGACCTGATCGAGCGCAAGCGCATGGAGCTGGAGCGATCGTTGCAAGATCTGGCAGGGCGTGCACGTGCGATCCTGGCCGGCGCGGCCGAACGCCAGGAATCCGCGCGGTAGAACCGCGTAGACTGCCCGGTAGGCTTGGCTGGGCCGGGTTCGGAGCCGTCAGCGACGATGTCCGGGCCAGCCGAAAGGAGAGCCGGTGATGGCGAAGGCGGACGTTCTGCTGATCTCTTCACCCCGCTTTGTCGATCACCGTACGCCGGGGGGGCACCCGGAGCAGCCGGCGCGCGCCGAGGTCATGGCGCGCGTGGCCGAACGCTGGACCGCGGGCGGCGGCCGGACGGCGGCTCCCGAAGCGGTCACCGACGAGGCGCTGGCGCGGGTCCACGACGGCCGCTATCTGGAGGATATCGCGGCCACAGCGGGACGACGCGTGCGGCTCGACCCCGACACCTACACATCGCCGGACTCGGTGGCGGTGGCGCGCCTCGCCGCCGGCGCTACGGTGGCCGCCGTCGACCACGCGCTCGACCACGGCGCACCGGGGCTCGCCTTCGTGCGGCCGCCCGGGCACCATGCCGAGCGGGCGCGGGCGATGGGTTTCTGCCTCTACAACAACGCCGCCGTCGCCGCCGCGCACGCCCTGGCGCGCGGTCTGGAGCGCATTGCCGTGGTCGACTACGACGTCCACCACGGCAATGGCATCCAGTGGATCTTCTACGACGACCCGCGGGTCCTGTATGTCTCGACCCACCAGTATCCCTTCTACCCGGGTACCGGGGCGGCCGATGATGTCGGGCGCGGCGACGGGGCGGGTGCGACGGTGAACGTACCCCTCGCGGCGGGCGCGGGAGACGCGGATCTCGACCGCGTGTTCCGCGAGGTGGTGATGCCGGTCCTGGTCGCGTACGCACCCGACGCGCTCGTGTTGTCGGCCGGCTTCGACGCGCATGCGGCCGACCCCCTTGGCGGAATGCAACTGTCGACGGACGGCTACGCCACGCTGACACGCCGCCTGTGGGCGTTCGCGGCCGAACGCTGTGCCGGCCGGCTTGCCGTAACCACCGAGGGCGGCTACGACCTGCAGGCGCTGGAGGAGTGCCTGGACAGCACGCTGGAGGTCTGCGCGGCGGATCCGCCCGCGTCCATCCCGCCGGTGCGCGGTTCGACGGCGATCGCCGCTGCCGCGCTCCAGTCCGTTACCGGGGCCCAGTTGCCGTACTGGCCGGGCATCGGCTGACGCGCTCGGGGATATCTGCGCGCCCGTGTCGTTCGCGGCCGTGCGATTCCGTCGGCTGGTACAATTCTCCCGTGCGCGATTACGACCCCCAGACAATAGAGAGGAAGTGGCAGCGGCGCTGGCGCGAGCGCCGCGCGTTCGAGGTCGCGGCGGATCCGGAGCGTCCGAAGTTCTACTGCCTCGTGATGTTCGCCTACCCGTCCGGTCACGCGCATGTGGGCCACGTGCGCAACTACATGATCGGCGATGTCGTGGCGCGCATGAAGCGGATGCGCGGCTACAACGTGCTCCATCCGTTCGGCTGGGACGCCTTCGGGATGCCCGCCGAGAACGCCGCGATCAAGAACCGGACGCACCCGGAGACCTGGACGCGCGCGAACATCGCGCACATGAAGGACCAGTTGCAGCGGCTCGGGATCAGCTACGCGTGGGAGCGCGAGCTGGCCACCTGCGACCCGGAGTACTACCGCTGGAACCAGTGGTTGTTCCTGAAGATGTACGAGCGGGGGCTCGCCTACCGCAAGCAGTCCAGCGTCAACTGGTGCTCCGACTGCCGGACCGTGCTGGCCAACGAGCAGGTGGTCGACGGCGGCTGCTGGCGCTGCGGCACGACGGTGGAGACGCGCGACCTGAAGCAGTGGTTCCTGCGCATCACGCAGTACGCCGACGAGCTGCTCGACGGGACGGACGAGCTCGACCAGTGGCCGGACAAGGTGCTGACGATGCAGCGCAACTGGATCGGGCGCTCGCACGGCGCGCGGGTGCGCTTCCCGCTTGCCGGCTCCGCCGCTACGGCCGACTCCTCGGGCGCCCCCCCGGACGCCGCCGGCCTTGCCGGTGCGGAGGCCCCTGCCGGCGCCGCGGACGCTGCGGCCGGCGCGGCCGAGGACGGCATCGAGGTCTTCACGACCCGCATCGACACCATCTACGGAGCCACGTTCGTCCTGCTGGCGCCGGAGCATCCGCTCGTCGAGCGGATCGCCGCCGAACGGCCCGACGCGGCGGCGTTCCGCGCCCGCGTGGCGGCGTTCCGCGCCCTCGACCGGACGGCGCGGCTCACCGGACAGATCGACAAGGAAGGCATCGACACCGGGCGCCGGGCGGTGAATCCCTTCACCGGCGAGTCCGTGCCGATCTGGGTCGCCAACTTCGTCCTGGCCGAGTACGGCACGGGGGCGATCATGGCGGTCCCCGCCCACGACCAGCGCGACCTGGAGTTCGCGCGCAAGTACGGACTGCCGGTGCGGGTGGTGATCCAGCCGCAGGACGGCGCGCCCCTGGACGGCGACAGCCTCGCCGCCGCGTTCTCCGATCCCGGCCGCGTCGTCGACTCCGGCGAGTTCACCGGGCTGGAGAGCGGTCGGGCGAAGGCGGTCATGACCGAGGCCGCCGACAAGCAGGGATTCGGCCGCGGGCAGGTGCAGTACCGGCTGAAGGACTGGGGGATCTCGCGCCAGCGCTACTGGGGGACGCCCATCCCCATCATCTACTGCGACCGTTGCGGGACCCGGCCCGTGCCCGAGGAGCAGCTCCCGGTGGAGTTGCCGCGGGTCGAGGAGTTCACCGGCCGCGGCGACTCGCCGCTGGCGCAGGTGCCGGAGTTCGTCGACGTGGAGTGCCCGGACTGCGGCGGCCCCGCGCGCCGCGAGACCGACACGATGGACACGTTCGTCGACTCGTCGTGGTACTTCTATCGCTACTGCGACCCGCGCGGGGACACGGCGCCGTTCGACCCCGGGACGGTCCGCTACTGGGCGCCGATCGACTTCTACAGCGGCGGGGTGGAGCACGCGATCCTGCACCTCATCTACTCCCGCTTCTTCTGCAAGGTGCTGCGCGACCTCGGGCTGGTGGAGCACGACGAGCCGTTCACGCGGCTGCTGACGCAGGGGATGGTCCTGCGCGACGGCGCGGTGATGTCGAAGTCGAAGGGCAACGTGGTCGATCCGGACCAGATGACCGCCACCTGCGGCGCCGACGCGCTGCGGCTCTACGAGATGTTCGTCGCCCCGCCGGAGAAGGAGATCGAGTGGACGGACGCCGGGCTCGACGGCAGCGCCCGCTTCCTGGCCCGCGTCTGGCGGCTCGTGACCCCGTTCGCGGAGATCTGCGCCGCGGGCGGCGTTCCTTCCGTAGAGGGGCTGGAGCTCGGCGACGCCGAGCGCGCACTCCGGCGCAAGACGCACGACACCATCCGGCGCGTTTCCGAGGACCTCGATCCGCGGGTGCACCTGAACACCGCCGTGTCGGCGCTGATGGAGCTGGTGAACGACCTGTACGCCTACTGCGAGCGGGCGCACATCGGCCCGTTCGCGGGCGATCCGTCCGCGCCGGCGTCGGGGGCCGGGCCGGCTTCGCTGGCCGTGGTACGCGAGGCGCTGGAGGCGCTGGTGCTGATGCTCTCGCCGTTCACCCCCCACCTGTCGGAGGAGCTGTGGGAGGCCATGGGCCATGGCGAGGGCGTCGAGGCCGCGGGGTGGCCGGTCTTCGACGCCGACGTGGCGCGGGCCGACACGCTGGTCCTGCCCGTGCAGGTGAACGGGAAGGTGCGGGCCCGGTTGACGGTCTCCGCCGACAGCGGCGAGGACGAGCTGCGCCGGCTCGCGCTGGACCAGCCGCAGGTGCAGGCGCACACCGCCGGCAAGACCGTCGCCCGGATCGTCGTCGTGCCGGGCCGGCTCGTCAGCATCGTCGCGAAATCGTGAGAGGAGGGCACCCGATGCAACGAATCCGACCGAGAAGCAACGCCCCCGGGGCGGGCATGGACGCGCGGATGCCGGGGCGCCTGCGCCGTGCGCCGGCGGTTTGCGCTGTGCTTGCCGTCCTCGCCTGTGGCGCCCTTTCCGGGTGCGGCTACTCGCTGGCCGGCCAGGGATCGTTCCTGCCGGACTACATCGAGACCGTCGCCATCCCGATGTTCGAGAACAACACCCCCGTCTTCGACGTGGAGCAGCTTCTCACGCAGGAGGTGCGTACCGCATTCATCAGCCGGGGCTCGTACCGGGTTCAGACGGCGGAGGCGGGCGCCGACGCGACCTTGACCGGGACCATCACCGACATCCGTATCGCGCCGGCCAGCTTCAGCGCGGACCAGCAGGCCTCCCGCTACGTCTTCACGCTGCAGGCCGCCATCGAGTTTCGCGATCTGACGACCGGCGAGGTGGTCTGGGACGATGCCCGGATGGTGTTCAGCGACGAGTACGAGGTGGCGTCGGGAACGGGCGACATCGCCAGCGTCTCGACCTTCTTCGGGCAGGAGGCGAACACCGTCGAGCGGCTCGCCGTGGACTTCGCGACCACGGTGGTCAGCTCCATCCTCGAGGCCTTCTGAGGGCGCGTGGGCGTACTGACGCCGGCGGCGCTGCGGGCCCGGATCGCGTCCGCCGAGCCGGATCCCGTCTATCTCCTGGTCGGCGACGACGAGCGCGAGAAGGCCGAGTTGATCGCGGCGCTGGCCGACACCATCGACGAGGGCGTGCGCGCCTTCAACCTCGACCGCTTCCACGGCGGCGACGCCGGCCTGGACGACGTGCTCGCCGCGGCGGGGATCCTGCCGGTGATGGCGCCGCGCCGGATCGTCATCGCGGTGCGGGCCGAGCGGATGCTGCAGCCGCCGAAGGAGAGCGAGGCCTCGCGTCGCGCCCTGGCGGCGCTGGAAGGCTACCTGAAGGCGCCGCCGGCCGAGACGACGCTCGTGCTGGCGGCGGACGGGCTGGACACGCGGCGGCGGATCGCGAAGCAGCTTCGAGAGCGGGCCACCGTCGTCCGCTGCGGCGTTCCGGAGGACGCGGCCGGGGTTCGCGACTGGATACGGGAGCGCGTGGAGGAGGCGGGCCGGCGGGCCGAGGCCCCGGCAATCCGTCTGCTGGGCGACCTCCTCGGCCGCGACGCCGGGCGCTTGCGGAATGCGGTGGACCGGCTGCTGCTGTTCGCGGATGCGGGCGATGCGATAACCTCGGCCCACGTCCGTGAGCTGCTGGGTCCGGTCACGGCCGGCGCCGCCGACGACTGGGCGGTGGCGCGCGCCATCGAGCAGGGCACGACCGACCGTGCGCTCCGGGAGCTGGGGCTGACCCTCGATGCCGGGGCCGTGCCCTACATGGTGCTGGGCCAGCTCGCGTGGGTTGCCCGGGCCAAGCTTGGCGGGGCCCGGGCCGCGCCCGCGATAGAGGCGGTCTTCCGGACGGACCTCGCCCTGAAGCAGTCCGGCGGGGATCCGCGCGTTCTGCTGGAGCGCCTGGTGGTGGATCTGTGCGGAACCGCGGCGGCACGGGGTGCGAGCCGCCGCTTCCGGCCTTAGCCTGGCCGCCTGGCGCCGCCCAACCCGTCGCGGGGCTCCGTGTGCGGCCCCATTCGCCACCGCCCCAGGCGCTTTCGCCCGCAGAACGCACTTCGTTGCTTTCTGCGGCGCAAGCTCCTAGCGCCCCGAAACGCCGCGCTCGCGCGGCGTTTCGGCCCATCCCCCCCGCTCCATGACCTTGTGCCGCAGCACTTCGCGTCGCTGCGTTCTGCGGCGCAAGCTCCTAGCCTTCCGGGGCCGGCGCCGACGCCTTCCGCATCCGCTTCTCGAGCCGCGACTTGTGCCGCGCCGCCGCGTTGCGGTGGATGACGCCCTTGCCCGCGAGCTTGTCGATCAGGGCCGACGTCGCGCGGATCGACTCGCGCGCGCTCGACGCCTGGTCCTCGTTCCCGCCGTCGACCGCGCCGATGGCGCTGCGCGCCGCACGGATCGCGCGGCGCACCCGGCTCTTCATGCGGTTGTTTCTGTCCCGGCGCTGGAGACTCTGCTCGTGGGCCTTGATCGCAGACTTGTGGTTCGCCATGAAACTCCCAATCCCGGCAGTCCGCGGCGAAAGGCGCCGCCGCATGCGAGCGACGACGCATCCCGCGGGGACTGCATCCTTCCCGGGGCGCGGCCGCCGCGCAAGGACGGCAAACCGGCGCCGTCCGCTACCTGCCGTGCGACGAGTAGACCTCCGCGTTGCCGTTTCTCTCGAATGCGATGACGTCGTAGCGCTGCACCGGCCGGCCCGGCACTTCCATGCCCGGAGACCCGATGGGCATTCCCGGCACCGCGAGTCCGGCAACGCGCGGACGCTCGACGAGCAGGCGCGCGATGTCCGCGGCCGGCACGTGGCCCTCGATCACGTAGTCGCCGACGATGGCGGTGTGACACGACGACAGCGCCGGGGGAACGCCTGCGCGCCGCTTGAGCGGCAGTACGTTGGGGACGTCCGTCATCTCTACGTCGAAGCCGTGTTCCTGCAGGTGAACCACCCACTTGACGCAGCAGCCTCAGGTGGGGGATTGGAAGACCTTGATTGTCTCCGCATGCTGCTGGCCGTGTGCAACGCCCGACGACACCATCAGGCCGGCTGCCAGCAGCAGACCGAGGGCCAGTACGAGATTTCGCATGGACATGCTCCTTGGCGCGGGCGACAGACAAACCCGCGAGTGACCGCCATTATAAGGCAACGCGACGGGTTTCGGGGACCAGTCGGAGCGTGCCCCGACCGGTCCAATTGACGCCTCCCCCGTCCGGGGCGGCCGGCCATCATGGTGGCCCTTGCGGCCCGGACCACGCGACCTCCCCGAGGATCCGGTCGTCTTCGGCCACCGTGCGGGGCTCGTGGGCGGGATTGTCGCTGGCCAGCAGCCAGCCGGCGCCGGACTGCCGCAGGCGCTTGACGACGAGCCCCGCGTCGGTGCGGACCGCGAACAGGCGTCCGTCCAGCGGTTCGGTACGGCCGGCGTCGATCGCGACGAGGTCCCCGTCGCGAATCGTCGGCTCCATCGAATCGCCCACCGCACGGACGCAGGTGAGGCGTTCCGGCCGCGCCCAGGTCGCCAGCGCGTCCGTCGCAACGGCAATCGACATCTCCGGCGACTCGTCGAATACGATTTCGCCGGAGCCCGCCGCGAGCCGGACGTCGGGAGCGAACGGGATCATCGCCACGGCGCTGTCGCGCCCCGTGCGAGCGGACGATCGTCCGTCTGACGCCGGGCCGGGAATCAGCGCCACGGCCGTCGCCGTCCGGTCCACGAAGTCCTGCACGAGGCCGACGCGTTCGCGCAGTCTCGATGCCAGCGCGTCCCTGTCCAGCGCCTCGAGTGCGTCGGCGACGCTGGCGTCTCGCGGGAGGCCGAGTGCGTCGGCGATCGCCGGCGGCAGTCCCGGCCCCGTCGACGAGGGCGCCCGGGCCGGGCCGATGTAGAGCTCGAGGTCCAGCGCGGAGGCCATCAGCTCGAGGGTCGTGCTGCGCGCGGCGCGGCCCTGCATGACGCTTCTCAACTGTCCGACGGGGATGCCGGTGCGTAGTGAGAACGGCCGCAGACCCTCTGCCGCGACCCGCTGGCGCACGGCCTGCCGCAGGTAGTCGATGCCGTCGGAACGTGTCACTACTGACACGATATCAGGAATCGAGCGGGTGGGGTCGGGGTTCTCGGAACACCCTGCACGCTGAACGCGGCCGCGGTCGGTGGCGGGGCCGCTCTTCTTCAGCCGTGGCCGCGGCCCCGCGGCCCGCACCACGCGACCTGCCCGAGAATCCGGTCGTTCTCGGCCACCGGATGCGATGCATGGGTACGGTTGTCGCTGGCCAGCAGCCAGCGCCCGCGGCTCTGCCGCAGGCGCTTGATGACGAGACCGCCGTCCGTCCGAACCGCGAACAACTGTCCGTCCAGCGGGTCGGTCCGGGCCGGGTCGACCACGACCAGGTCGCCGTCGCGGATGTTGGGCTCCATCGAGTCGCCGGCCGCGCGCACGCACGTCAGGCGCTCGGGCCGCGCCCAGGACGCCAGGGCTTCGGCGGCGACGGCGATTGACACCTCCGGCGATTCCTCGAACACCACCTCGCCGGTACCTGCCGCGAGCCGCACTTCCGGGGCGAACGGGATCATCACCACGCCGCTCTCCGACACCTCGCCTGCGCGCGAACGCCCACCGGAGACGAGGCGGGGAATCAGCGCCGCCGCGGTCGCCGCTCGTTCCATCAACTCCTGCACGAGTCCGATTCCCTCGCGCAGCCTCGACGCCATCGCATCCTTCTTGATCGCGTCGAGAGCGTCGTCGATCGTGGCGTCGCGCGGCAGGTCGAGGGCCCGCGCGATCTCGGAGGGCAGCCGCGGCCGGGTCGTCGCATCCGCCCGCGCCGGGCCGATGTAGAATTCCAGCTCCAGGACGGACGCGATCAACTCGAGGGTCGTGCTCCTGGCCGCCCGCCCCTCGATCACGCTCCTCAACTGTCCGAGCGGGATGCCGGTGCGGAGCGAGAACGGGCGCAGCCCTTCCGCGTCGACCCGCTGCCGAACGGCCTGCCGGAGGTAGTCGATCCCGTAGCGTGTCACGACCGACACGATACACGGAATCACTTGCACGCACGTGCCATTTGTGGCATGCTTCCGTGCCATGGACGACACGGTTCGGCGGCTCGTGGCGCTTTGCGGCCTGTTCGCCGAGAGCACCGGGCGGAGCATCTCTACCGTCTCCCGCTACGCGACGGGAAGCGGCGAAACCATCGCGCGGCTGCAACGCGGCCACGCCATCACGACGCGGCGCGCGGAACGCGCCATCCGCTTTCTCTCCGACAACTGGCCGGCGCCGGTGGAGTGGCCGGCGGACATTCCGCGTCCCGCGGTATCTCCCGGTCTCGCCGATGAGCCGGAGCTGCCGGTCGCGGCCCTCGGCGACGGCAGGGACGCGCTGTCCGTGGAACCGCTGAGCAGCGGCTGAGAGACCGGCCTTTTCTCCCGCGCTTCACGAGGTCCGAGCCCAGGCGTTTCGATTCGAGATTGGCGCGGCAGGCAGCCGGTAGCAGCGGCTCGTCGTTGCCTATTCGCGGCCCTTCAGACGCCGGAGTTGACGCCGCTGCTGCTTGTCGGGGGCGGGCGCGCGGCCGGCGCGCCGGAGCAGCATCCTGAACGCCAGCTCCTCCTCCGTGGGCGGCGGCGTCCGGTCCTCGTACAGCGCCCGCGCGTCGGCCTTCGGCAGATGGTGCTCGGCGAGCGCCGCCACCGACACTATCTGCGTCACACCGTTGGGGCGCGTGATGCGGATCTCGTCGCCGGGGCGGATCTCCCGGTGCGGCTTCGCTCTGCGCCCGTTGATCTCGACCTTGCCGCCCTTCGCCGCGCGCTGCGCCTCGGAGCGCGTCCGGAAGAGACAGGCCACGTCGAGCCAGACGTCGAGACGTACGCACAGGTCCGTGTCCGTAGGCTGGGACGGTGATGCTGTCCGATTGTCCATGAGCGGTGCAGGGCGGTTGCAAGCGATCCCGCACGATGCGCTACGGTAGTGGAACGCGGCGGTACGCTTCGCCGCGAAGCTACGATCCGACCAGCATGCGG
The DNA here is from genome assembly GCA_011523485.1 of Acidobacteriota bacterium. Next base: position 1,719 of record WTGR01000163.1, on the reverse strand, counting down.
CCGACCGCGGTGCGGCTCTCGGGAACGATGCTGTCGATACGGTCGATCTGCCGGCCGCCCGCCTGCGCGAAATCCGGGCGCCCGCCGCCGCGTCCGCCGACGATGGGCGCGAGCTCCTTGATCAGATTGCCCGCGTGGACGCGAGACGTCAGGTCGCGCGTTACCGAGACGACCAGGGCCGCCTTGCCGTCGTTGTCGGAGGCCAGCACCACGACTCCGCTTCCGAGGCGGTCGCGCAGCGAGTCGGCGAGTGTGCGAAGCGCTCCCGGCTCGAGGCCGGACACCACGCGGGACACGACCCGGATGCCGTCCACCTCCGTCGCGTCGTCATCCCGCGCCTTCCCCGCGGCGCCGCCGGCCATCGCCGCCTGCACCTTCAGGCGTTCGTTCTCGCGTATGAGCCGCTTGTAGTCGGCCGCCAGTTTCCTGACGGCGTTCGTGGCCTGATCGGCGTGGACTTTGTTCACGGGGCGTCGGAAGCGGAGGTTGTGCAGCCTGTCGATAGCGGCCACGGCTTGATCTGCGGTCGTCTCGTGGGCGTATGCCATACGGGAGAGCGCGTCTCCCTGATTCTGGAACGTCTCTACGGCCGTTGCGCCGGTCACGGCTTCGATGCGTCGAACCCCGGCCGCCACGCCCCCTTCGTGCGTGATGATGAACGTGCCGATGTCGCCGGTCGCCCGGCAGTGAGTCCCGCCGCACAGCTCGACCGAGAAGCCGGGGACGGTTACGACGCGCACGCGCTCGCCGTACTTCTCGCCGAAGAGCGCCATGGCGCCCGCGGCCATCGCCTCCTCCGTCGATCTCTCCTCGGTCTCTACCGTCTGGTTCCGATACACGTGGTTGTTGACCAGGAGCTCGATCTCGTGAAGCTGGTCGGCCGTGACCGCTTCATGGTGGGTGATGTCGAACCGGAGTCGCTCCCGGTCGACGAGCGATCCCGCCTGCCGTACATGCGTGCCCACGATCCGGCGCAGCGCCGCGTGCAGCAGGTGGGTCGCCGTGTGATTCCGGCGAATGGCGTCGCGGCGCTCGGCGTCGACCTCGGCCTCGACCGTATCGCCGACCCGCAGCGCGCCGTCGCGCACGGCGATGACGTGCATGCGCGGCCAGCTGGGCAGGATCTTCTCGATGTTCCGGACATCCGCCACGACGGCGCCATTCCGGACGAGTCGGCCGGTGTCGGAGACCTGCCCGCCCGCTTCCAGGTAGAACGGCGTCGTGTCGAGAACGACGTATCCGTTCTCGCCCACATTCAGCGTGTCGGCGGGGGTCAGGGTCGTTCGTGACTCGTCGAGCCGGAAAATACCGGTTACGGCGCTGGTTGCCGATGTTTTGTCGTAGCCGACAAACGACTCCGACGGTGCCACGGTCAGCTCAGCCGTTGAGGAGAGTTCTCCAAGCTGGAGCGAAGCCTGGAGTCCGCTGAACGTAGCGCCCGCCCGAGCGCGGGCCCGCTGTCCCTCCATCGAGCGCTCGAACCCCGCCCGGTCGACCTGCAGTGACCGGGACTGCGCCATGTCCTCGATGAAGTCGAGCGGCATGCCGAAGGTGTCGTAGAGGCGGAACGCCACGTCGCCGGCAACCACTCCGGTTCCGGAACCGTCCTCTTCGCCGGCACCGGGCGCCATCCCCGCGCCACTCCCCGAGCCGTCCCCCAAGCCAGCACCGGACGCAGTTCCCGCGTCCGGTGCTGGCTTGGGGGACGGCTCGGGGAGT
>WTGR01000089.1:1324-2780 GCA_011523485.1 Acidobacteriota bacterium | reverse complement strand
GTCACGTCGCTCTCGAAGGCGAGCGCCTGCACGTCGAACATCAGCTTGACGTGCTCGTCGAACGAGTCGGGAACGCCGGCCGGCGCCTCGGGCAGCTCCCGCGGCTCGCCGCTCGTGTTGCGCTCCTCGACGCGCTGGATGCGCCGCTCGATCTCGCGGATGTTGTCCAGGTAGCGCTCCATCCGGCGGCGGTCCGTCGGGCCCAGCTCGCGCGTCAACTGCGAGACCCGCGACGTCATCCAGTCGAGGATGCTCGCGTCGGTCTTGCGGCGCGCGGCGCGCTCCTCGGCCGTGCCGCCCACCCCGAAGAGCTGCTCGAAGGCGACCCGCGGCGAGCGGGTGACCGGCAGCGGCTCGGTCGGCGACGCCCAACTGATCGAATCGGTGTAGACGCAGGTGTAGCCGTAGGCGCAACCGCCGGCCTGGTCGACGTTCTCGATGCAGAGCTGCATCGACGGCAGCGGCGTGTCCTGTCCGAAGCGCTGCGCGTGGATCTGGTCCAGCGACGTGCCGGCGCGGACGTCCGAGCCCTGCGTCTGCTTCGGATGCGACTGGGTCAGGAAGACCGAGCTGGTCCGGAAGTGGTCGCCGCCGATCTCCGGGGGCGAGAACGCTTCCGCCATCCCGACGTCGGTGTCGCTGATGATGGTCAGGTGCTCGCGGTACGGCTCGAGAGAGCTCAGCGCGCCGGCGCTCAGGTCGAAGCCGCGGCCCGACTCGGCCGGGGCCCACAGGTGCTGCGTGCCGCCCCAGGCGTTGGAGCCCGCGGCGCCGTGCACCATCTCCATGCAGACCAGGCGGGTCGGATCGAGCGCGGCGCGGGTGGCCGCCGACACCCGGCCGGCCGGATGCATCGCATCCAGGAAGGGCAGGGCCAGCGAAGCGGCGCCGACGTCACGGAGAAACGTACGCCGAGGAATGTGCTTGCCAGTGATGTACATGAATCTGTCTCCCCACCTGTGCCTGTCGGTCCGTCTTCCGGCAGTTACTGTGCTTCGGTCGTGTCGCCGTCCGCTTCCGCCCGCTGCATCCGGAACGCGGGACTGTCGATGACGCCGAGGATGAACGAGGACATGCGGTAGTCGTTGTCGCGCGCCGCCGCGGTGATGGCGCGGACGGTCGGCATGTCGTAGGGCTCGACGCGCCGGCCGAGCGCGTAGGCCATCAGGTTCTCGGCGAACGTGCGCGCCAGCGAGTCCGGCAGGGCGAGCAGGGCGCCGCGCAGGTCCTGCGGCGTGGATACCAGCGTTCCGTCCCACATCTCGCCGCGCGTGTCGAGCGGCATGCCGTTCTCGCGGATCCGCCACTTGCCGATGACGTCGAAGTTGTCCAGCGCCAGCCCCAGCGGATCCATGAACCGGTGACAGGCGTTGCACGTCGGGTTCGTCCGGTGGATCTCCATCCGCTCGCGCGTCGTCAGCGACCGGCCGTCGATGACCGTCGCCGTCTCGTCGAG
>WTGR01000089.1:0-1224 GCA_011523485.1 Acidobacteriota bacterium | reverse complement strand
GCGGTCCTCGCGCACCAGGCTGTCGAACAGCAGCTCCGTCTCGCGGCGCATGGCGTCGGCGAGCTGCCGGTCGAAGTTCGGGAACCAGAACGCGTCCGGCTGGACCTGGTCCATGTCCTGCAGGCGCAGCCAGAGCGCGGCGAAGCGGGTGGCGAGCGACTCCGACCGCGGGTCGGCCAGCATCCGCCGCGTCTGCGCGTCCAGCACGTTCGGGTCCGACAGCTTGCCGTCGGCCGCCAGCGCGATGAGCTCCGCGTCGGGCGGTCCGGCCCAGAGGAAGAACGCGAGGCGCGATGCCAACGCCACGTCCGAGACGCGGTAGTTCTCGCCGGGCTTCACGGTTTCCGCCGGCCGTTCCAGGCGGAAGAGGAAGTCGGGACTGGCCAGCGTCGCCTGCAGCGCCGTCCGGATTCCCGTTTCCCAGCCGCTGTCCTCGCGGCCCGCTTCGTAGAACGCCAGCAGGTCGGCGATGTCCGTCTCGGTCAGCGGCCGGCGGTAGGCCTGCGTCGCCAGACGCGTGACGATCTCCTCGGCGCAGGTCCGCTCGGTGGCCGGAGAGGTCGGGCGGCAGGAGAAGACGCGTTGCCGGCTCGGCGTCTCCGACACCCCGGTCACGTCGTACGGACCGTCGATGATGAAGTCGCGCATGTGCGGCAGGGCGGTGACGCCGTATCCGAGGTCGCCGATCTCGGTGTCGACGATCGACCACTCGTGAGGCGCCAGCACGTCCTCGACCGGTCCTTCGAACTGCCGGACGAACACCGCGGAAACCCGCCGCGGTCCCGCCCGGACGAAAATCGGCTCCTCGACCTCCAGATACACGCCGTTGGGGTCGGAGGTACGCAGCCACTGGTCCATCGCCAGCAGCGCCACCGGCTCGCCGTCGATCGAGATCTCGATCTGCTCGTTGCGGATGGTCGATCCCGACAGACCGCCGGTGGTCGTGTGCTGGAACGCCATCGTGAAGACGTAGTCCCCGTCGGCGGGGAAGTTGTGGAGGACCGAGAACCCGCCGCGGGTGCCGTACGGCGCGCCGTCCACCCGGTCCCACTGCGAGTAGGCCCGCGACTTCGAGTAGGTCGTCTGCTTCGGAGCGGCGTTCGGATTGCCCACGGCGAGCTGGGCGACCTCGGTCGCGGCCCGCAGGTAGCCGTCGAGCAGCGTCGCCGACAGCATCTGGACGTCGGCGATGTTGTCGAAGTTGGCGCTCATCGTGTCGAGCGG
>WTGR01000267.1 GCA_011523485.1 Acidobacteriota bacterium | reverse complement strand
CCGGCGCCTTGCCGGCCTTCACCGCGGCGATGATCCGCTGCTGCGCCGGCCAGATTCGGAACCACACGTTGAACGCCATGATCGTGCCGAACATGGCGCCGGTGTGAATCAGGACGGATCGCGGCGGGAATCCGCCGACCGCCACGAACATCCAGACGACGACGGCCAGCAGCACGAACGAGACGATTGTGGCGGCGCGGACGTTGGACTTGAGGCCGCTGCTCCAGAGCGCGTCGTAGACGAAGACCGCGAGGAAGGTCACCGCGATCATCGCGATGGCGGCCGCCCCCCAGCTCGCGTCGGTCTCGATCGCCAGCCCGCCGTGGTAGAAGACGAGCAGCAGCAGCAGGACCCCGGTGATCCAGGTCCAGGCGGCGCCCCACCGGAACCAGAAGAGCGCCCGCGGCATGAGCTCGGGGACCACCTTCTGCTTGGTCGGCCCGTCGAGCTTCGCGGCCAGTGGAGCGTTCACGAAGTTGAAGAAGTAGAGGTGCCCGATCCAGATGATCCCCACGAACACGTGGAGCCATCGAAAGATGAACTGCATGCCTTCCATCATCGTGCTTGCCTCCGTTTCCGCGGCAGGTGCCGCTGTTCCGATTGTACCGCGCAGCCCGCTGTATGCGACCGTCGAAAAATGACCCGCCGGCAGTCCGCGAAGAAACCCGCGCAGCATCGGGCGCGTCGATGGGCCGGCGCTACCCTGCCCGAACGAGAAGGAGCATGGTGCCCGCAGCGGCCAGTCCCGCCGCCAGCAGCACCGTCGCAAGCGCTCGTCGGTAGTCCTCGGCGGAGCCCCCGGGGACAGCGGCCGGATCGCCGATCCAGACATCGGTCACCAGATGGCTGCCCAGCCAGATAGGCCCCGCAAGGCGCCGTCCGATCGCCCCGGCCAGAGCGGCTTCGCTCCAGCCGGCGTTCGGTCCCGGCACGACGGCGTGCTGCCGCCAGCCCCGGCGCAGGGCCTCGCGGCCCGAGGCCCCAGGCACTAGTACGGCGGCGCCGGCGATGAGCAGCCAGGTCAACCGCGCCGGGACCAGGTTCAGCAGATCGTCCAGGCGCGCGCCGCACCAGCCGAAGCGCCGGTACCGCTCGGTCCGGTAACCGACCATCGAATCCATCGTGCTGACGATCTTGAAGAGGACGATCCCGGGTATGCCGCCCAGGGCGTACCAGAGGATCGGCGAGACCACCCCGTCGACCAGACTCTCGCCCAGGCTTTCGATGGCGCTTCGCCGGCAGGCGGGACCGTCCATCGGCGCAGTGTCGCGGCCGACCAGGCGGCCGGCGGCGGCCCGTGCGGCAGGGAGATCGCCGGCGGCAACGGCCGCGTCCACGTCCCCCGCATGCGCCAGGAGGTCGCCGAGCGCGATGAGGCTGTAGAGCAGGAAGAGATGCACCGCCCCGGCCGCCGCCGGGTGCAGCCGCGCCGAGGCGGCCAGGAGCACGGCTGCCCCGCCGCCCCACAGCAGCCCCAGCAGGACGAACAGCGCGCAGCCGCCGATGCGGCCGTCGGCCCCGACCGCACGCAGGCGCGTCTCGAGCCGTGTCAGCGAGCCGCCGATCAGCCGAATCGGGTGCCAGCGGTAGACGGGATCGCCGACGGCGAGGTCCAGCACCACGGCGGCCGCCAGCAGATCGGCACGGGGCGCCAGGCTGCTCAGGTCCACTCGCTCCGCCCGCGCGTTGCCCGCCCGGACCGTGTCACCCGGACGGGTGCGGTCGGGCCGCTCACGCCCAACTCGCCGTGGACGGCAGCGTCGAGGCGGCGCCCGCGGCGAAGACCGGTGAGGTCGAGTCGCTCACGCCCACTTCGCCTGCCAGCCGGCCGCGATCGCGCGCAGGACCAGATCGATCGGCGCATCGGAACCCTCCATGAGCTCGCTCCGAAAGGCCGGCCACGCCTCCGGGCGGCCCGCGAGCGCACAGGCCACGCACGCCGCCTGACAGCGCAGCGCCTCCTGCGACAGCCCCTCCGGAATGGTGCCGCACGCCACCCGGTCCAGGACCGCGGCCAGCGCGTAGGCCGCCGCGCCGATGCCGGGCTCGAAGAAGACCGCCTTCCGGTTCTTGTCGAGCAGCTCGTAGCGCGAGGCCGGCATCAGCTCCGCCAGCCGCTCCATCGCACGCGCCTCGGTAAGCCCGAAGCGGCCCAGGGCGTGAAACAGACCGCGCGTGTAGGAAGCCTCCAGGCCGTTCTGCCAGCGCAACGCTTCGGCGACCGATTCCTTGACCGCGGTCCCGATGAGCTCGCCCAGCTTCACGTGCGGACTGGTCGACTCCCTCGCGCGGCGCGTGGGATCGAGCGGAGTCGCCAGACAGAACTGGTCCGTGCCGGTGCCCGTGGCGATGGTCGGAGAATAGCGGCTGGGCACGGCCAGATCCGCCAGCGCGGCCGACTTGGCCTCGGTCATCGTCACAATGGCGCGGGCCTGGGCGGCAGGCGTGACGGGACAGTCGATCAGCAGAATCGTATTGATGGTGCCCGGCGGCGGCGACACGCGGCGCCAGCCGTCGGCGGTCTCGCACCAGGCAGCGGGATCGCCTGCACGGGCCGCGTTGCCCGCAACGCCGGCCGTCGTGAACGCGTCCACCCGCAGATCGTCGAACCTCGTGGAGCGGTGCGCGGCGTACGCCATGTTGGCGGCGGTGCCGAGGACCGCGGTCTCGTCTGGATCCAGGCCGAGCTCTCCGCATACCCGGCGGTGGTAGGCGACCTGCCCGGCGGCGGCAATGAGCTCGTGACGCTCGCGGTCGCCGGTTGCCTCGCAGCTCTGGTGGTTCACCA
>WTGR01000296.1 GCA_011523485.1 Acidobacteriota bacterium | reverse complement strand
TGTCGCCGACCTGCGCGGACCCGCTCTACCGCAAGGCGATCCGCACGTCGATGGGAACGACCCTGCAGCTCCCGTTTCGGGTGGCGGGCGATTGGCCCGGCGTGCTGGCGCGGGTCCGGGACGGTGGAGCGCGCGTGGTCGCTCTGACTCCGCTGGAACCGGCGACCGAGATCGAGGCGTTCGTGCGCCGCGGGCGCGGCTCCGCTGCCGGGCTCGCTCTGCTGCTCGGCAACGAGGGCGACGGCGTCAGCCGGGACGCGCTCGATCTGTGCGACGAGCGCGTCAGGATCGACATCGAGCCGGCCGTCGATTCGTTGAACGTGGCGCACGCCGCGGCGATAGCCCTGCAGCGCATCCGTGCGGTCACCGCGAGCCCGTCGTGAACGCCCGGGTTCTTCAGCGCCGCGGTCGACTCCACCGGCGTTCAGGTCAGGAGCCGGACCTCGCGATGCCGGAAGCAGCCCACCAGGTGGTCGTTGACCATGCCGGTGGCCTGCATGTGGGCGTAGCAGATGGTGGGGCCGACGAAGGTGAAGCCCCGTTTCCGCAGGTCCCTGCTCATCGCGTTCGATACCGGCGTCTGCGCCGGCACCTCCTCCAGCGTCGTCCAGGCGTTCTGGGTCGGGCGGCCGTCGACGAAGCCCCAGACGTAGCGGTCGAAGCTGCCGAACTCCTCCTGCACGGCCAGGAACGCGCGGGCGTTGTTGATGGCCGAGTCGATCTTCAACCGGTTCCGGATGATCTCGCCGTCGGCCAGCAGGCGCTCGACGTCGCGCGCATCGTAGCGGGCCACGGCCTGCGGATCGAAGCGGTCGAAGGCGCGGCGATAGCCCTCCCGCCGGCGAAGAATCGTCAGCCAGCTCAGGCCTGCCTGCGCGCCCTCCAGCACCAGCATCTCGAAGAGGCGCCGGTCGTCGTGCAGCGGCACCCCCCACTCCTCGTCGTGATAGGGGACGTAGAGCGGGTCGGACGCGCCCCACGGGCAGCGGGCGGGCGGCCTCGGGCTCATGGAGCTGCCGGCGACTCGCCGCGGGCGAGCCGGTCCCTGGCTTCCTCCACCGCCCGGTGGAACACGAAGAGGGCGTCGGCGTTCTCCTCGCCGTCCGTGAAGTTGTAGGTCCGTCCTCCGCGGACCTTGAGCCGCAGGTTGTGCGCCATGTAGTCGACCGCGAACTCCTCGAGTCCGTCCAGGCGCACCTCGAACGCATCGTCGTCGTCGGTCTCGTAGGCGATTCCGCGCGTCGTGGCCACCAGGTGGCCCTCGCAGTCGCCGAACCGGTGCTTGTGGACGACCCGAATGCGCTGGTCCAGCCGGACCTGCCGGAAACGCACGTCGACGTTCGTCAGCCGGTCGGTGATCTCCACGTCCTCGGCATGGCCTTCGTAGCCGGGAGCCGAGACGTTGATGCGGTGGCGTCCGGGCTCGACGTCGTACGATTCGAAGGGCGTCGTGCCGGCATAGCGACGGTCGATGAACACCTCGGCGCCGTCGACGTCGCTGGTGACGCGCAACACGATGGAAGGCGGGGGCGCCGCTGCGGGCTCCGGCTCGGGCTCGGGTTCCGGTTCGGGCGCCGGCTCCGGTTCCGGGGCCGGCGCCGCGGCCGGTTCGGGCTCCGGCGCCACAGGCGCCGCGGGGGCGGGCCGGGACGGGGCCGGCGCGTCGGCGGCCGCGCGGCGGTCGGCGTCCTCGGACGGTGTCAAAATTCCCGACCGGTACAGGTAGAAGCCCGCGCCGGCGGCCAGGGCCAGCACGACGAGCAGGAACAGCCATCCCCGGCCCGACGAACGGGGTACTGGTTCGGGTTCGCTCAGCAGAGGCATCCGATCATGCTATTAGATCAGGGCGAGGTGTGCAGATGAAATCCGGTGTGTTGCTTCGAATGCAGAGGGGCGTCCGGCACGGACTCCCGATCCTGGCCTGGCTGGCCGCGGCCCCGGCGTTCGCCGGGCAGGCCGGCGAGCCCTTCGTCACCCCGCTCACGCTCGAGGAGATGAGCGGCAAGCAGGCGGTCTTCGAGACCGATCGCGGCACGATCGCCATAGATCTGCGGCCGGATCTGGCTCCCAACCACGTCGGTCTGGTGATGCAGCTCGCCGGGGACGGGCACTTCGACGGCACCACCTTCCACCGCATGGTGGCCAACGGCATCGTCCAGGGCGGCGACCCGTTCACGGCCGATCCGGAACGCGCCGCGGAGTACGGCCAGGGCGGTCTCGGCCTCGTCGACGCCGAGTTCAGCGACGCCCGGCACCTGCGGGGCACGGTCTCGGCGGTGCTGGTTCCCGGACAGCCGGGCAGCGGCGGCTCGCAGTTCTTCATCTGCGTCGTCGACCAGCCGGGGCTCGACGGGCAGCACACCATCTGGGGCCAGGTGGCCGACGGGATGGACGTCGTCACCCGCATCTCCCGGACGCCGGTCGACGCCGAGGGCCGCGCCGCCGAGCGGGTCGCCGTGCACCGGGTGACGATCCGCGACAAGCCCCCGCCGGAAATCCCTCCGTTCACGACCGAGACCGACGCCGAGCTCGCCGCCTTCCGAGCGGTCCTGAACACCACCCACGGCCGCATCGCCATCGACATGTATCCGGACCGCGCCCCGAACCACGTCCGCAACTTCCTGCGGTTGGTCGACTCGGGCGTCTACGACGGCATTTCGTTCCACCGGGTGGTGCCCGGCTTCGTCATCCAGAGCGGCCACCTGCCGACTCGCCGCGAGCCGCTCACCGACCGCCAGCAGCGCTTCGTGCAGAACATGCAGCCGGAGTTCAACGACACGCGGCACGTGCG
>WTGR01000556.1 GCA_011523485.1 Acidobacteriota bacterium | reverse complement strand
GCCCGACCACGAGCGGACCGGTCTCCCGCACCAGGGCGAGGGCGAGCACCGCGGGGACCAGCGCCTCGGCGCCGAACCGCTCGAGCGACGCCCGCGTGTGCATCGACATCACGATGCCCACCGCGTAGCCCGCGGCGGCGATCAGCGGCAGCGAGCGCCAGCCGAGCTCGTACACCTGCCGCGCGGTCTCCTGGAACTCGAACGGCGGCCGGAAAATCTCGCGCAACGCCCGGCCCGCGAAGATCATGGCGCGCCCCCCGCTGGCCAGACGCGTCACGACGACCGTAGGCACGAAGCCGGGCATCGAGACTCCTCAGAAGATCCAGTACGCGACGCCGACGCTCACGACGACCGAGCCCGCGTTCACCCGCTCGGTGGCGATCGAGGCATCGCTCGCGAAAGTCACCTTCGGCCTCGCGAACAGATACCCGCCGAACACGTTGATGCCGACCCGCGGCGTGACGTCCGCCCAGAGGACCGCCCCGGGACGCCACACGAAGCTGTTGCCGACGGCGATGGCCCGGCCCGGACCTGCCCGCGCCGTGTCGACGCCCAGCCGGTTGAACGAGTAGCCGCCCACGGCCGAGGCGCCGACCGCCAGCCTCCCCCGGACAACGCCGTACTCTACGCCGGCCATCACCGGCCGCAACTGTATCGCGGCCAGACCCGGCCGCCCCGCGGGGCCGGTCTCGATCTCGGTGTTCGTCCAGTTGAACGCGATCGCCGGGCCGAGCCCGTTCCGCGGACGCAGGCGCAGCAGCGGGCCCACGGCCAGCGCGCCGCCCAGGGTCGCTTCCGACGGGCGCGTGACGCGCACCGAGGCGCCGAGGCCGACGAGGCGCAACGGACCTTCCTCGGGACGCGGGGCCAGCGCCGGCAACCGCGGTCTTCCCGAGGCTGGCCGCACGCTCCCCGGGGCCGTCGAGGCGCCCCCGGCAGACGGCGGCGCATTCCGCAAGCCGGACGGGAGGTTTCCCGCAGGCGGCGGCGAATCGGGATCGCCTATCTGCAGCCTCGACTCGACCCGGGCCACCCCGGCCACCCCGAGCGCCAGCGTCCGCGCGCTCTCCACGTCGTCCGCGGAACGCACGGTGCCGTCGAGGGTCACCACGCCGCTCCGCACCTGGACATCTATGGGCAGCGTACCGAGCGATTCGTGGTTGACGAGCGCCGTCTTGACACGCACCGCGGTCCGGGCGTCCGCGACGGCGGCCTGCACACCGGAAGAGGACCTGGCGCCGCAGCCGTTCGCAGCCATCACCGCAACGGCGAGGAGCGCGGTCAGCACCCTCGACGCCACGCACCGGCCCGCGCGTCGACGTTCGATAGGAAGACCGACCGCCGGCATCGGGAATGCCGGTGCGGAAGCGGACCCGAACCGCTCGCGGGCGGGCGCGGCCTTGCGGCCGCGTTGGAAGTCCCGCCGGCGCGAGACTTCTGCGGCGCAGACTCCCGGCGGGGTCACCGGTCCGGAGCCGCCGCCCGCAGCGCCGCCGCGCTCCCGCCGTTCAGATAACCCGTCGCAGCCGCCCCCCGCGCCGACTGCCACGCCCGCAGCGCCGCGCGCGTACGAGGTCCGAACAGCCCATCCGCCGGACCGGGATCGAAACCCTCGGCCAGCAGCCCCCGCTGAATCAACCGACGCGTGCGCCGGTTCAGGCCAAGCTCCGTCTCGACCGCCGGACTGCCCGGCCGGCCGAGATCCGCGGGACTCCCACCGCCCGCGATCACCCGCGCGTCCCGGCCTTCGCCGCGCTCCAGGAGCGGACCGCGCCCGTCCCCGGGCAGCGCATCCCCGACCGCATGCGCCGGCGCTTCCGGCAGCGTGAAGGCGAACCAGTCGCCGAGCACGTCCAGGATCCCGGCGGTCACCAGCTCCGCCCCGTAGCTGTTGAGGTGCATGCCGTCGCTCGCGCGTATCACCCGCAGCCTGCCCTCCACCTCGGCGCGCGCGACGTAGTTCCCGTCGGCGTCCGCCGTCATGGCGAAGGTATCGACGAACCAGGCTCCCGCCCGCGCGCACGCGGCTTCCGTGACCTCGTTGATCCGGGCCATCTTCCGCTGGTGGTAGGCGCTCTTCATCGCCGGCATGCCGAGGATGACGACGGGCACCTCGTCCTCGGCGAAGATCTCCACGAACGTCTCCACGCGGGCGCCGTAGACTTCATCCCACGCGTCGGTGAACAGGGGCGCGACCGCTCCGCCGGTGTCTCGATCCGTCAACCCCTGACCGTCGTTCCCGCCGAACTGCGCGATCACGAGATCCGGCTGGAACTCGTCCTTCATCTCCCGCGCCTTCGCGTGCCAGTCGAAGTAGTCCGGACGCGCCAACCCCGTGGAGTGGAGCCCGTACCGCTTCACGGTCACACCCTCGAACCGCTCGATCCACCGCTCCAGCGAACGTCCCAGACCGAATTGAATCGACGACGCCCCGACGATCATCACGCGCCGCGGCGCCGGAACGGCGGCCTCGGGCGCCACCGGCTCCGAATCGACGGCCTCGGGCTCCGCTGCCCCGGCCGGGGCAGGAGGCTGGGGCGACCGGCCGCCCACCGTGAACGCGGTCTCGTAGAACGCGCGCACCGGCTCGTGCAGCACGGCGCGCAGCTCCGCCACCCCCGTCAGCTCGCCGACCCCGGCCAGCACGCCCGCGGCGGCGGCCTGCCAGGGCGCCCGGTCGCCGAGCGCGACGTCGCGCGCGGTCTCGAGGCGCAACTCGCGCCCGACATGCGCGCCCAGCCCGAGGGCCAGGCTCCAACAGAGCAGCATGTCGGGCGCGAGTTGCGCCTCGAGAC
>WTGR01000568.1 GCA_011523485.1 Acidobacteriota bacterium | reverse complement strand
ACACCTCCGCGCTGGTCACGAGCGCCATCTCCTGCTCGTCCGCCGCGCGGAGGGCCTCCCGGCATCGCACGCGGAGGGCCGGGTCGCTGCCGGCCAGGTACATGAAGACGTTGGCGTCGACGAAGAGGTTCTCTACCCCGGTCATCGCCGCTTCCGTGTCCCGACGCCGTCACGCTCGGAGCGAGGGGCGCAGCCGGTCGCGAGTCCCGTCTTGAGGTTGCCGTAGTCTCTCTCCCACTGTTCCAGGTCGGTTGGCGCGGGCGCGGGCTCCATGGCGTAGAGCGCTTCGATCGCATCCAGCCGCCGCCGCGCTTCGGGTGCGACGCAGTACCGCTCGACCGCCTCTCTCACGACTGCGGCCAGCTTCCGCCGGCCTGCGCGTGAAATGCGTGACACGGCGGCGTACTGCCGTTCGTCGAGCGTGACCTGGACCTTATGCGTCCTGCGCATGTGTAAATTGTGGTGAGTCAGTTGAAATGTGTCAATTGGGATGTGGATACCCTTGGGAGACCTGCGGCAACGAAGGGCGTGGTCGCGCGACCGGTCACAGCGGGTTCCGTCACCGGAGGCCGGGAAACCGGCCGAAGTCCGTATCGTTCGAGTGAACCTCCGCTTGGTATTCCATGGCCAGCGCGGCGATATGGGCGGTTGTAGGCGTAGATCAGCAGGTTGATGTCCGGCACGATCACTGCCCGCTCTTCGCGGCGAAGTCTTCCACCTCCAGTTGATCGTTGAGCTGGTTGAGCCGCAATGGATCCACACCCGGCGCAAGCCCGCTGAGTCTGCCGAACGATGTGTCCCGGTCGCGAGAGGCGCACCGCTACCGCGGAGGCTCGGGAGCCGTGGGAGACGTGGCGCCGAGCCCGAGCAGCAGCGCCTCCATGTCCGGCCAGCGCCGCCCGAGGTTGGCGTAGAAGATGCCCTGGGCGATGGTCAGCGGCGTCCAGCCCCGCTCGTTGACCGGGTCGAGCGCGGCGCCGTGCTCCAGCAGGTAGAGGACCAGCTCCGGCGAGCCGCGCATGACGGCGCCGTGCAGCGCCGCGTCGCCGTTGTCGTCGACGGTGGCGACCGAGTCGCCGAGCTCGACCATCAGCTTCGCCGCCTCGAGCGCCTCCCCGGCGCTGCCCGGGCTCTCGCTCGACGACCAGATGCCGACGCCCGCCGCCACGAGCAACGCCGTGGTGCCGTCCTCGTTCGCCAGCAACGGATTGGCGCCCAGTTCCAGCAGCAGCCGCATCATGTCCAGGTCGACCGCCTTGGCGGCGAGCAGGAACGGCGTGGCGCCGCTGCGGTTCAGCATGTTGCGGTAGCCGTCGCGCGGCTCCGCCGTCTGGCGGGCGTCCACGTCGGCGCCGTGGGCGACGAGCGCGCGGGCCAGCTCCAGGTCGGTGACGGTACCGGTCGGAAACGCGGCGGGATTGTTGTAGTGCCGATTGGGACGTCGGGTCCAGACGAGCTGGTGCAGCGGCGTCCAGCCCGGCTCGGCCGCGGCCGGATCGGCGCCGTGCTCCAGGAGCTGCAGCGCCACGTCGTAGTGCGCGTTGATGACCGCCAGGTGCAACGGGCCGGTGCCGTCCGGCAGCGCGCGGTCGACGTCCGCCCCGGCCTGCAACAGCGCGCCGACGGTTTCGCCGTGGCCCGCGCGCACCGCGAACGCGAGCGGGGTGAATCCGCCGTCGGAGTGCGCGTCGACGTCCGCTCCGGCCGCTATCAGGGGCGCGACGACCGCCGCGTGGCCCTCGGCCGCGGCCCACATCAAAGCCGTCTGGCCGCGCCACCCTTCCCGCGCGTCGACCACGGCGTCGGCGCCGCGCCGGAGCAGCGCGGTCACACTGTCGACGACACCGGTTCGGGCCGCCACCATCAGCGGGGTCTCGCCGTGCGGCGACGGGCGGTTCGCATCCGCGCCGGCCTCCAGCAGCGTCTCCACTATCGCCGCATGCCCGCGCGCGGACGCGAGCGCCAATGGCGTAACCCCGTGGCGAGTCGCGGCGTCGACTTCCCCGCCGGCATCCAGAAGGCGCCCAACCGAAACTAGATCTCCCTCGTGGGCCGCCCGGTGCAACGCCGTGGCATCGTCCGCCGCCTGCCCGGCAACGAACACCGGCGCACCGACGACACCGACCACCAGCGCGACCATCGGGACCACGCGGAAACGCAGGAACCCGCAGAAAGAGCCCGGCTCGGTGCCCGACCGCCGCGGCAGCGGCGCTCTACCCTTCACGGGAGCCCCCGAACGTCGATACGCATGATGCCGACACCACGCACACTCGACTCTACACACCCGCAAGCCGGGCCAGCTCCTTCAGCCGTCCCGTGCTGTCGCCGAGCCCGTCGTCGAGCCGCACGCCGGCCTTGTCGAGCTGGCTGACGAGCAGGTTCGTCATCGGCGTGTCTCGCGGATACACGAGGTGCCGCCCGCCCTTCAGGTGTCCCCCGCTGCCGCCGACCAGCATCAGCGGCAGGTCGTAGTGCAGGTGCTTGTTGCTGTCGCTGAGCGACGCCCCGTAGAGCAGCAGCGAATGATCCAGCAGCGAGCCGTCGCCGTCCGGCGTCGAGGCCAGCGTCTCCAGGAAGCCGCGGAACAGCGTCACGTGGTAGGTGTTGATCTTCGCCAGTTGAGCCAGCTTCAGCGGGTCGTAGCGATGATGCGAGATCCCGTGGTGCGACTCGGGGATGCCGATTTCCGGATAGGCGCGGCCGTTCAGCTCGCGGCCCAGCATGAAGGTGAACACCCGGGTGATGTCCGCCTGCCAGGCCAGCGCCGTCAGGTCGAACATCAGGCCGACGTGCTCGG
>WTGR01000660.1 GCA_011523485.1 Acidobacteriota bacterium | reverse complement strand
GGTCGGAGCAGCAGCAGGACGATGGCGCCGGACAGCAGCAGGCCGAGGGCGGTGACGCCGGCATGCACGGGAAAGTAGACGTCGATGGGCAGGGCCAAGATCTGGAGGGCAAGGCGCTCGACGAGCAGGGCCAGCACGATGTGGGCCACCGACACCACGACGAGCACGGCTCGGGTCTTCCGGCGCGCCTCCACCAGGTCGGCGCCAGATTCGCGTAGCGCCCAGGCGAGCGCGAACCCGAGCATGACGATCTGGAGCGCTGACGGGACGACCTCATAGAGCACGAACGTCGCGTGCGGCTGTGCCAGCTCCCACGCGGACGACGCCATCCATTCGAGCGGCTCCTCGAGCGACATCTGCACAGCCCAGACCGCCAGCAACCGCGGAGGCAGCCGGCTTCCGTCCTGAAAGATCGAATGGCAAAGGACCATCACCAAGCCCGAAGTGAGGTTCCGGGCGAGGTTCATCGGAATGATCAGCGGTCCCAGATCCACCGCGAACTCGGCCGGGAGCACTGCCATGTAGGAGTGCCGCGCGGAGACGACCGCACAGACCGCGCCGAAGGCGATCAGCACGATCAACTGCACGTTGCGGTTCCGCGGCGCCAACGTCAGAAGTCGGATTGCGAGCACCAACAGGAGGCCGATGTGGGCGCCGTCGATGGCGGCGTAGAGAAGGTGCAGGTTCATTGCCGGGACACGCCGACGCCGCAGCGCCCGTGGCTGCAGCGGAACGGCGCGAGCCTATGCCTCCGCGCCTCGATGGTCGGTCGGATGCGAAAAGTACTCGCACGGTGCCATGAGCCCGTCCAGGGTAGCTCATGGTGACCGCCGCCGCTACGACGGCGCCTTCCGGACCACGCGCCGTGGTCACTGGCGGACTCGTAGGGCGTGCAAGCGTGCGTGCTCGCACGCTCGTACAATGGTTGACCCTTTGCGACGATGCGCGCTCCTCGCCCCCCGCCTGGATGTCCGCGACTCACCCGCGGGCTCCCTCCGGTTGGCGTCGCACCCCGGTGATCGCGACGAGCCCCTCCTCGAGCCGCTGCCTGTCATCGAACCCGCGGGCGACCTCCGCTTCTACCCCCTCGTCCGCAAGCAGACGCACAACATCCGGCCCGTGGACAAGGACATTGACATGACGCTCGTCGTCGCGCTGCCACGCGCCGGACGCACTGCGCACGAACGTCGTGATGTCGCGGGCGTAGATCTCAGGATGCGGCGAGTCGAACGCGATGAAGACCGCCCACTCGTCTCTGACCATCGCCACGGGCGCCTTCTCGGCCCGCGCTGAGCGGTAGCTACAATCAAGCAGGTCGACGGCCAGCACGCCGTCGGGCCGCAGCGCTGCCGCGACGGCCCGGAAGGCGCGTTCGATGGCCAGCGCGTTCGGCAGATAGCTCAGCACGTGCCCCACCGACACTACCGCGTCGGCCGGCGGGAGGTGCTCGTCGGGCAGGGCAAGCCGCCAGAACGCCTCCACGCCCGGCACCGCCTCGCGCGCGAGTGCCAGCATGGCCGGCGACGCATCGGTCGCGACCACGCGGTGACCGGCGGCCACCAGATGCCGGGTCAGTGCCCCAGACCCGCAGCCGAGCTCCAGTACCACCCCGCCCCGCTCGCGCACCGGCCGCAGTTTGGCCAGGATCCCCGGCGCGCAAGCGTCACCGTGGCTACCGAACCCTTCGTGGTGAACGCGCGCCAGCGCCGGCCGGTAGTAGGGCATGGCCGTCATCTGGCCGACGTTATCCGATCTGGTGTCCAGTAGTCGCGACTCGAGTCCTGGGCGCCGGCTGTCGTCGGGCCGGCGCAGCGCCGCTCGTTCCACGGGCGACTGACGCGCCGGTGGCACTTGCGGCTATGTGTCGACAGCGGACTCAGCTGCCGCGCCAGCCGACACTTGCCGCCCATTCGTCCCGCGCTTTCGCGTACGCCTGATGAGCTGCCGGCGGCCGCTCTCCCTCGGCCGTCGCCCGGCTGCGCGCCTTCTCGATCTGTTCCTCCAGCGGCGGGAGGCCGACGGCGAGTCGGCGCTCGGCCAGCCGATGCGGGTCCTCCACCTCGCCTGGAGAGAGATTCCCCTCGGCGTCCCAATCGAGCTGGGTCCCATAGCGCTGGGGCCGGCCCTCGAAGAACCGGATCCGGTCCTCGAGCATTGCCGCGTGGGCTGGGTCCGCCCTTCCCTCCCGCGCGGCCGTCTCAAGGAGAGGCGACGCGCTACGGAGCAGGTCGGGCTCGGCGATCGCGTGTTGCAGTATCAGCCAGGCAGCCTCTGCACCGTCAGGACCGACGAGGTCTGCCCCCGGCCATCCGACGGACTCGATCACCCGCCGAAGACGTTGCGCATTTCGTGCATGGACGCGGGCCATCCGGGGCTCGTAGCCGGTGTCGAACAGGTCGCCCGAGGCGGCGAGCTCGGCCCGCGTGACGCGGTCCAGCGACGCCATCTCCAGGAGGTCCCGCCTGAGAGACTCGTTTCTCGGCATCGTCGAGCCGCCCCGCGGCGGCTGGGTGCTACAGCGTGAGCGCTGGGCCGTGTCAATCGACGACCGCCCTACGGAGTCACCTCCCACGGCCGCTCCCAGGGCCGGAGCGGACGTGGGCGGGCGATGAGCGGCAGATCCTGCCGCTGCAGCTCTAGAAGGACGGGGACCTTCTCCTGCAACGGCGCCACGGCCTGTGCCCGGTGCCAAGCCGGTTGCTGCTAGTGCTCGGCCAGGTTTCGGAACTCCTCCGGCGGCAACCCGAGGTGCACCGCGCTCAGCAGGCCGCCGTCGGCGTGATCGAGGATGTGGCAG
>WTGR01000381.1 GCA_011523485.1 Acidobacteriota bacterium | reverse complement strand
GAAGTACAGACCTGACGTGAAGCTCCTCGGTGTGATGAAGATGAAATCGCCCCGGGTTTCCAACAATGCTGCGCTCACGGCCATGAACAACGCGTAGATGTTCGGCTGACCGTGAACCACCGTCGAGGCCGCAACGGCGCGCGGATCGGTCTTGCCAATCTTGAAGTACGGCGGGTTGGAAATGACGATGTCGAACTCCTCGTCGCCGGACGCGCAGGGGATCAGACCACCCAGGCGCCGCAGGGCCTCCGCGTGGGCCATCACGAAGTCCGTGGCCTCAATGCGAGCTTCCAGACGCATCCCATGACGCGTCCAGCACCATTCGGTCAGGTACGAGAGAACCGCGTGCAGAGGTGCGATCAGTTCGACATCCACTTCGTACGCGACGACATCGACCCGCGTGGGCGCCGCTTCGCGAACTGCGAGGGCTTCTACTGCGGCGCAGCACAGGACGCCGGTGCCGGCTGCAGGATCCAGCAACCGCAGGCGATCGCCCGACACCCGAATTCGCTCCGCCATGAAGTCGGCGACAGGCACGGGCGTCAGGTAAAGCCCGTGGTCCCTCCGATGATCGTCCGACTTGACACTCACGTACGCTTGGCCCACACGGTCAGCGTAGGCCGCCGGCCGCTCGTCGGGTCCGGGGCGTAGAACCGTCCTGCTGGTGGGACGGGACTGAAGGCCGACGAACTCCCCGTGCGTTGTCGCCGTTGTGGTCATTGGCTCGCTACTCTCGCCTACCGTCGCGACCAGAGCTTCGAGGTCGGTTGTCGACCACGTGCTGGAGCGACGACAATGGCGAAGATAACACGAATATCGGCGCTCTTGCAACCCGCGGTCGACAGCGCCCGCCGAATCGGCGGCCGGCCGGATATAGTGGATGGCGGGAGCCCGTCCGACTCGTCACCCGACGATCGACCCACACGCTCCCGGGAGATCAATCATGTCCGAAAAGCGCCCCCAGACCTACGCGAACCACGTGAAGTGGGTACCGCTGTTCCACTACGTGGCCTTGCCCCTGCTGGGGATCAACCTCGTCCTGGCCCTGTTCGGGCTGCTGGACGAAATCACGGTCGCGACCTTGAATCGCGTCGGCGTGGCGGTCGGCCTGGTGTTGGCGTTGTTCTTCGCCCGCGTCAACGCGCTGACGGCGCAGGACCGCGTCATCCGCCTCGAGGAGCGCATGCGCATGCAGCGGTTGCTGCCGGACGACCTGAAGCCGCGCATCGAGGAGGTAACGACCGCGCAGTGCGTCGCGCTGCGGTTCGCGAGCGACGAGGAACTGCCGGCCCTGGTCCGCCGGGCGCTCGACGAGAAGGCCGATCAGAAGACGATCAAGCAGGCGATCGAGCACTGGAGGCCGGATTACCAGCGCGTCTGATCGGCGTTGCCGTCCGCGACCTGCCCCCGGGAGCCGTGCACGCTCCCCGGGGCGCATCGTCGAACGCCGTCCATCACGACTGGTCCTTCGCGGCCGCGACGGCGGC
Source organism: Acidobacteriota bacterium (assembly GCA_011523485.1). The sequence continues at coordinate 1,312 of WTGR01000381.1, read as the reverse complement.
ATCCCATGCCTCCGCCATGCGGCTGGACGTCAGCCAGAGCCCGCCGTCCACCACCAGGGTGACGCCGCTGACGAACGACGCGAGGTCCGAGCAGAGGTAGAGCGCGGCCTTCGAGACGTCGTCGATGACGCCGAGACGGCGCAGCGGCGTCATCTCCACCACGCGGTCCTTGGCCGGCCCGACGAGCAGGCGCCGAACCCCTTCCGTGTCGGCGATCGGCCCCGGCGCGATGCCGTTGACGCGGATGCCGTATTCCCCCCACTCAACGGCGAGAACGCGCGTCAGGGCGTCGACGCCCGCCTTGGCCGCCGAGACGTGGAGCTGCGCGGCGGTACCGAAGTAGTGCAACGTGGCGCTGATGTTCAGCACGACCCCGCCCTGCTTCTTCAGGTGCGGCAGCGCCGCGCGGCACATGTGGAACGTCCCCTTGAGGTCGATGTCCACCACTGCGCCGAACGCGTTGGGCGACAGGTCCTCGGCCCGGCAGAGAAAGTTGCCCGCGGCGCCGTTGACCAGGATGTCGAGCCTGCCGAACGCGTCGACGGTCTGCGCCACCGCGGCGTCGACCGCGGCCGGATCCCGGACGTCGCCGGCGACCGCCAGCGCCCGGACCCCGAGCGCCTCCAGCTCGCGGCGCGTCGGCTCCAGGTGCTCCGCCCGGCGGCTGGTGATCGCCACGTCGCAGCCGTGCGCGGCCAGCGCCAGCGACAGCCCGCGGCAGATGCCCGTGCCGCCGCCGGTCACGAGCGCCGCCTTGCCTTGCAACAGATCCGGTTGAAAGCTCATCGAGAAACCATACAATGCGCGGATTGCCGGTGCTGACCGTCCTCACCAACGCCTTTCCGTTCTGGCTGCTCCTCGCCAGCGGCCTCGCCCTGGTCCGGCCCGAGCTGTTCACCTGGTTCAGCGGACCGTTCATCACCGTCGGCCTGGGCGTCATCATGCTGAGCATGGGCATGACGGTCGGTTTCGAGGACTTTCGGCGCATCGCCCGCGAACGCACCAGCGTCCTGCCCGGTGTCGCGCTGCAATACACGGTGATGCCGCTGCTCGGCTGGAGCATCGGCTGGCTGCTCGACCTGCCGACGCCGTTCGCCGTCGGCCTCATCCTGGTCTCGTGCTGCCCCGGCGGCACCGCCTCGAACGTCATTGCGTTCCTGGCCCGCGCCGACGTCGCGCTTTCGGTGACCATGACGACCGCCTCGACGCTGCTGGCGGTGCTGATGACCCCGACGCTGACCGCGCTGCTCGCCGGCAGCCGCATCGACGTGCCGGCCGGGGGGCTGCTGCTCGACACCGTGCAGGTGGTCGT
>WTGR01000716.1 GCA_011523485.1 Acidobacteriota bacterium | reverse complement strand
GGCCGGCCGCCGCCACCGCACCTGCCCGCAGGGCCGGCAGGAGCCCGAACAGGAGTCCCGCCACCACCGACACGGCGAGTCCGAACAGCAGCACGGCCGCGTCGATGGAGATCTCGTCCAGGCGCGGCAATTCCCGCGGGCCGAAGCTTGCCAGCAAACGGACCAACAGCAGCGCCAGCGGCAGCGCCAGCAGACCGCCGGCCACGCCGAGCGTCAGGCTCTCGACGAGCACCGACCCGGCCAGCCGCCCGCGGCTCTCGCCGAGCGCGGCTCGAATCGCCACCTCGCCGTGCCGCGCCTCCGACCGCACGAGGAACAGGTTGGCCACGTTGGCGCACGCGATGAGCAGCAGGAACCCGACGGCGCCCAGCAGGATCCACAGCGTCGGCTCGATGTCGCCCACCACCGCCTCGCGGGCGCGGTCCACGAGCGGCCGGAATCCCGCGCTGGCCAGGATCGGCGCGGCGCCCTCGTCGGGAAACATCTCGACCAGGTTCGACAGCATCGCGCCCAGCTCGGCCCGCACCTGCCCCAGCGTGGAACCGTCCGCGATGCGCGCCACGCCCTCGATTCCGAAGGCGCCGAGTTGCACGTTGTCCCGGTCGAGCCCGATCGGCCGCCACAGATCCACCTCCGACGGCGAGAAGGAGAATCCCGGCGGCATCACGCCGACCACCTCGACGCTCTCCCCGTCGAGGTCGACGACGCGCCCCACGACCCCGGGATCGGCCCCGAACCGGGTCGTCCACAGGTCGTCGCTCAGCACCGCGACCGGCGCGGCGCCCGGCCGATCGTCCTCGGCGGTGAAGGACCGGCCGAGACGCGGCGGCGTCCGCAGCACGTCGAAGAACGAGGCGGTGACCCTCGTCGCCCCCACGCGCTGCGGATTCTCCGGCCCGGTGAAGCTCGCGTCCTCGGCCCGGTACGCCGCCACGCTCTCGAGCGTCCGGCTCTCCTCCGCGTACAGGAAGTGGAGCGCGTCCGACATCGGCAGCTCGTCGAGCTGCGCGAGCCCCGGCGCCGCGTGGCGCAGCAGCACGAGCCGTTCGGAGTCCGGGAGCGGCAGCGGACGCAGCAACACGGCGTTGACGACCGCGAAGATGGCGATGTTGGCGCCGACCCCGATCGCCAGCGTCGCCAGCGAAACGAGCGTGAAGCCGGGATTCGCGACCGAGCGGCGGCAGAAGAGACGAAGCTGGGCGTACAGGGTCATGCGGCTCTCCGTCCAGTATAGGAGCCCTCGCGTGCTGACAACGGTACCGCCCACTGCGACAATCCGATCATGCGCTTCTTCAACACCGAGGGCCCCGTCCGCTCGGACAGGCACTACCACATCCCGCCGCTCGACCGCGTGAATCTCGACGAGCTGCTCGGCCTCGTCCGCGACGAGCGCTACTTCGTGCTCCACGCCCCGCGGCAGACGGGCAAGACGTCGGCGCTGCTGGCGTTACGCGACCGGCTGAACGCGGGCGGCGAATACCGTTGCGTGTACGCCGACGTGGAGGCCGGCCAGGCGGCGCGGGAGAACGTCGCGGAAGCCATGCGCGTCATCCTCTACCAGTTGGAATCCGAAGAACAGGCAACGCTCGGCGCCGACGCACTGACGGACATCTGGCCGGTTGCGCTGGAACGGGCCGGGCCGCTGGGGGCGCTGCGCGCGTCGCTGGAACGCTGGTGCATGGCCGATCCGCGGCCGCTGGTGCTGCTGATCGACGAGATCGACACGCTGGTGGGCGATACGCTGCTGTCCGTGCTGCGGCAGTTGCGGGCCGGATACCCGCACCGCCCCGGACGCTTCCCGCACAGCGTGGTCCTGTGCGGCGTGCGGGACGTGCGCGACTACCGCATCTACTCCACCGCGCAGGACGCCCTGGTCCTCGGCGGCAGCGCGTTCAACGTCAAGTCCGAGTCGCTGCGCCTGGGCGACTTCACCGAGGCCGAGACGCGGGCGCTGCTCGCCCAGCACACCGCCGAGACCGGACAGGCGTTCACCGAGGAAGCCCTCGAAGCCGTCCGCACGCGCTCGGCCGGCCAGCCCTGGCTGGTGAACGCGCTGTGCCGCGAGGCCTGCTTCAAGAGCGAGACGGGGCGCGACCGCACCCGCGCCATTACCGCCGACGACGTGCTGGACGCGCAGGAGCGGCTGATCCTGCGTCGCGACACCCACATCGACGACCTGGCGAACAAGCTGCGCGAGGACCGGGTGCGACGGGTGGTGGAGCCGATCCTGGCCGGGGCGTCCGAGTCCGCCTGGTCGACCGAGGACGTGGCCTACGTCCACGATCTGGGGCTGGTCGCCCTGGACGGCGGCACGCCGCGCATCGCGAACCCGATCTACGCGGAGGTGGTTCCCCGGCACCTGAACCACGCGGTACAGATGGGACTGCCGCAACAGATGGCGTGGTACGTCGACGCGGAGGGCGGCCTGGACGTGGCGGGGCTGATCGAAGGGTTCCAGACGTTCTTCCGGGAGCATTCGCAGCACTGGGTGCAGCGCTTCGAGAGATACCACGAGGCGGGCCCGCAGTTGCTTCTGCAGGCGTACCTGCAACGGGTCGTCAACGGCGGCGGCCGCATCGAGCGCGAGTACGCCCTGGGCCGGGGACGCGTGGACCTGCTGATCCTCTGGCCGCAGGGCGGGCGCACCCGCAAGTTCGTGGTCGAGTGCAAGGTGCTGCACAAGGACCTGGAGCGGACCATCACGGAGGGACTGGCGCAGACCCGCGGCTACCTGGACCATTGCGGCGCGGAGTCGGGCCACCTGATCGTCTTCGACCGCGCGCCGGACCGGACGTGGGA
>WTGR01000473.1 GCA_011523485.1 Acidobacteriota bacterium | reverse complement strand
CGCGACAACTTCCGGCGATCGTATCTCGCGGGACGCTTCAGTCCGCGCCCGGCGTCGCTGGAGGCGGTGCGGCAGTTCCGGCTCGAGGCGGGCTACGACCACATATTGACCGCCGATACCGGCATTCTGGAGACGAAGCAGGCGCAGGTGGGCTTCAGCACCGAGTTCGAGACCAGCGACCGGCTGGGAATGACGTTCGCCGACAACTACGAGTTCCTGGTGCGGCCGTTCGAACCGGGACCGGGCGTCGTGCTGCCGGTGGGCGGCTACGGGTTCCGCGACGTCGAGGCGACCTACGAGGTCGGGGCGCAGCGCCGGCTGACGGGCACCGTCACGGTACGGGGCGGCGAGTACTTCAACGGGAACATCCGCTCCATCGGCTTCAGTCAGGGCCGCCTGGCGGTGACCCCGGAGTTGTCCATCGAGCCGACCGTATCGGAGAACTGGATCGACACGCCGTCGGGCTCGTTCCACACCCGCCTGATCGTCTCCCGCGTCACCTACACGTTCTCGCCCCGCATGTTCTTCGGCGGGCTCGTCCAGTACAACTCCGCCGCCAACACCGTGAGCACCAACCTCCGCCTGCGCTGGGAGTACAGCCCCGGCAGCGAGCTCTTCGTCGTCTACACGGAGGACCGCGACAGCGATCCGTTGCGGCCGGACCGCTTCGACCGTTTCTCTGCGCTTCGCAACCGCGGTTTCGTCGTGAAGATCAACCGGCTGTTCCGCTTCTAGAGCGAAAACCCGTAGAATCATTGCGGGAGCCTTCAGCGCGGGGCCGCCTCCATTCGACACGATGCGCGTTCGCACCCTATTCGCAATTATCGGCCTCGCCGCGCTTGCCGCTTCCGGAGCGGCGGCGCAGGGCCGGCCCGTCCCGGTCGAGCGCGATCCGGCGCCGACGTTCAGGTCGGGCGTCGAGATGGTGACGGTCCGCGTCTCCGTGCGCGATCGGAACGGACGCATCGTTCGCGATCTCTCCCGTGACGACTTCCGGCTGATCGACAGCGGCTTCGGCCGCCCCATCGAGAGCGTCTTCGCCAGCGACTCGGCGCTCAGCGTCGCCGTGCTCGTCGACATCAGCGGCAGCATGGCGATCGACCGCAACATCGACAGGGCCCGGCGCGCGGTCGAGGCGTTGGTCGACTCGCTGCAGTCCGGGCGCGACGAGCTGGCGCTCTTCACCTTCGACACGGTGCTGCGCGAGATCGCGCCGTTCACGAGCGACCTGGCGCGGATCGGTGTCCCGACCCTGACGGAGTCGCCCTTCGGCCAGACCTCGCTCTACGACGCGGTCGCCGACGCGGCCACCCTCGTGGGCCGGCGGGGAAACCGCCACCGCGCGCTGCTCGTGGTGACCGACGGCGTGGACAACGGCAGCCTCCGCACGGCGGGGGAGGTGTCGAGCGTCGCAAGCGCCATCGCCGTGCCGGTGCACGTGATCACGGTGGGGGGACCCCTGGATCGGCGCGACGGCATCGGCGGCGCGGCGGGCCCCGACGGCGAGATCGTGGCGGCCTCGCTGGCGGACCTCGCCCGCTGGACCGGCGGCAGCGTGCGCGCCACCGGAACCCGCGACGATCTGCTCGCGGCGCTGGCCGAGTTGCTGACCGGCTTGCGCTACCAGTACGTCCTGACGTTCCAGCCCGGCTTCCGCCGCGGATGGCATCCCATCGAGATACGGACGGCTGATGATAATCTGGTGGTCCACGCCCGCGGCGGCTACGTGGCGGGGCGGGCCCGGCTGAAGTGGTAGGGTCACACGATTCGTTTCAGGAGGAATCATGCGGAAGATGCGGACGACGGTGAAGATGATGGCGCTGGCGGCGGTGATCGTTCTGGTCGCATCGGCCTGCGCGACGCGGGGCTTCGTACGCACCGAGGACGCCGTGGTGGACGCCAAGGTGGACACGCTGGCCGGCACCGTGGAGGAGACCCAGGAGCGGACGGTCCAGAACGCGGAGCGGATCGACCAGGTCGACCAGCGGGCGCAGGCGGCCAACATGGCGGCCCAGACCTCGCAGGCGGCAGCCGACTCGGCGCAGATGGCGGCCGACGACGTGGACGGCCGCGTCGATCAGGTTCAGAGCCGGCTCGGCCGGCTGATCATGGAGGTCACCCTCAACGAGGCGCAGGGCAACTTCGACAGCGGCCGGGCGGATCTGCCGCCGGCCGCGCAGTCGCGCCTCGACCAACTGGTGGCCCAGATTCACGCGGCGGGGGACGGCGGGTTCATCGAGATCGAAGGCCACACCGACAACACCGGCGACGCGGCCTACAACATGCGCCTCGGCCTGCGGCGCGCCGAAGCGGTGAAGGACTACCTCTACCGGCAGCACAACGTCCCGCTGCACAAGATGAACACGATCAGCTTCGGCGAGGACCAGCCGGCGGTGCCGAACGACTCGCGCGAGGGCCGCGCGCAGAACCGGCGCGTCGTCATCAAGGTCCGCTCGTAGTCCCGTACGGTCGCTGTCTTCCCTCGGGGGCCGTCCGGCGGTGCGCAGCTCCGTCCCCGTTCCCCGCGGAAACCCCGTCCGGCCGCGCGCGCCGCAGCGAACCAGGGGCGTGCGCGGCGATTTCAGGAGCGCGAACGATGGCAGAAGAAAAGCAGCAGATCGACCGGCGCGTCTTCGACCTCTACGACGAGTATTGCCACGGCTACATCGACCGGCGGGAGTTTCTGAGCCGGGCCGCGGCCCTCACCGTCGGCGGCGTCTCCGCGCTCTGGATGGCGCAGGCGCTGATGCCGCGGTACGCCGAGGCGCAGACGATCTCCTTCACCGACCCGCGCATGAAGG
>WTGR01000226.1 GCA_011523485.1 Acidobacteriota bacterium | reverse complement strand
CAAGCCCAGTCGACGGCACTTCAGAAATGATCACTTGTTCGAGCTCGCCAACAGCTCCACGATCTGCCGATTGCATTGGCGATCCTGGCAGCCGCGGGCGAGCTCGACGCCGATGCCGTCGAAGGGCTGGCGGTGGTAGGTGCGCTCGATTGGGGCCCGGCCGTCGAACCGATCGCGGGTACCCTGGCGGTCGCGGAGCTGTGCCGCAAGCACGACTGGCCGCTGGTCGCCCCCGCCGCCAACCGGCGGGAGGCAGCCGCCCCGGGCGGCGTCCGGTACCTGCCGGCCCACGAACTGGGACAGGTTGTCGACGCCCTTCGGAGCGGCCTGGCCCCGGAAGCCGCAGGCCCCATCGAGCCCGCCGAACTCGAACGGAGACGTGACCTGGCGCAGATCACCGGACATGAGACGGCGAAGCGCGCCCTCGAAATCGCGGCCGCCGGCGGGCATCCGCTGCTTCTTGCAGGCCCCCCTGCGGCCCCGACGACGGGACTCGCCCTGCGGTTGACCGGCATCCTGCCGGAGATGACCAGGGACGAAAGGCTGACAGCGACGAGGATCCACTCGATAGCCGGAGTGCTGCCGCCGTGGGCGGGCGTCCTGGCCGCGCGGCCGCTGTCGGCGCCGCACTTCAGCGCGTCGACCGCGGCGCTGCTCGGACGCATGGAAGGAACCGCGGAGGGATTGTCCACCGAGCGCGCCCGGCCGGGCGCGGCGACTCTGGCGCACTGCGGGGTCCTCTGCCTGGACGACATCGACGACTTCTGCGCGAACGACGTGGAACAGCTTGCCCGGACCGCCGAGATGAAGCGGACCGACGACAGGCATGGCGCCATGCCGGCCGACTTCCTGCTGGTGGCCACCCTCACGGTCCCGTCCCACCCGCAAAGCCGCAACGGTGGCGCGACCGGCCTTGACGCGGAACTGCACGCACGACTCGATCGCCTCCCGGTGTCCCGGACGTTCCAGATCGCGGCCAGGGTCGAAGGCACGACCCTGTGGGCAGCCCACAACCGCGTGGCAGGGGAGACGTCGGCTGCGGTCGCCGAACGCGTCCGGCGCGCGCGCGACGCTCAGGCCGAACGCTATGACCCCCGCGGCGCGCTGAACGGCAACGTACCGCCCCGCGTGCTGGTGGAACGGGCGGAGCTGACCCGAAGCGCCGAAGCGGTGGCGGCACGCACAGGCGACCGCTTCGGCCGCGAGCAGCAGACGCGCGTGATCCGCCTGGCGCGCACCATCGCGGATCTGGCCGGCCGTGCCGAGGTCAGTCCGGCGGCCGTACAGGAAGCGACGGTGCAGTGCGCGTTGCTGAGCAACGCGAACTGACCCGATGAACAGGAGAGGGCCGGACACCCGGATACGCGTCCACAGTGTCCGGCACGACCCGAGGACAGGACGCACGCGGGTGCGGGTGTACCTCTGCGCCGAGGCCATCGCCGGGCGGGACGCATGGGAGGACGAGACCTGCACGCGCTACGCGGTCGACCACACGATCGCTTACGAGTGCGGACCGGGCCGCACGCCCGTCGTAGCCATTCACCCGACGACGGGGAAGCGGGTGCCCGTAGACGAGAACTTGAACGCGGCGGTGAACGCCACGACGCCACTCAGTGCCACGGGGCACGAGCTGCCAAGCATCGTGCGTCGGGCTTGGGACCGAAAGACCGGATCCGCCGTCGCGCAACGCCCCGGCGCAAGAACGATCTCGTCCCTGGGACACGGCCGCCGCCGGCCTCGACGGTGAGCCCGGTCAACCGGCGACCGGCCAATAGACTGTCCCGAGACGCCCCGCCGTGGTCCGGCTCGAAGGCTCTGGCGAGGCCGCAAGACCGCCGACGCCTACAGGAGGAAGAACAGTGAGCAGCGATAACCCATCTCCCGGCTCGATACCGCGCAACTGCGACGCCACCTACCGCGGCAACCTCGGGAACAAGCCGGAACGCAGGCAGACGCGATCGGGCGGCGAGATCGTCCGCGCCCGCTTGGCCGTGAACATGGCCGCCTCGTCGATTCCCGCCGAAGAGCGCGACCGATTCACCGAGTGGCTCACCGTGGTCTGTTTCGCGCCCGCGCAGATGGACCGCCTCGAACGGTGCGAGAAGGGCGAGCTCATCACGGTCAACGGACCCGTGACTTGGCGCGAGTACACGCCCGACGAAGGGGAACCGCGCATCGAGCACACCATCGTCGGCGAGTACGTCCGGAGCGCATCCGCCTCGATGCCGCCCGACGCCGGCGGCCCTCCGCACGCCCACGACAGGAACCTGCCCGTTTGACGGATCCCGACCGCGAAACGGCGGCGGTCCGTTCCGGGCCGCCGCCAAGGCAGCGTCCCGCATCCACATGCGGAGCTCAATTACCAGAAAGCGTCGAGAGCAACGGACCGGGTCCTTGACAGCCCGCGCATCGTGCACCCGGAGAGATTCCTCCCATCCGGTTAGTTGGCCTACATTTGCAGCAACCGTACGGTTGCTGCTACGGAACGCCGAGGCCCCGGGGACGCCGCGGCACGGCGCGCGATTGCCCGAGAGACGTTCGAATCAGGCCGTGAGAGGGTTGTACCGGCCCCACGAACGGCTTCGGATCCGGCGGGAGCCGAGCTCGAGCTGAACGCCTCGGACCTACTGCATGTGCGTCCGCCAGGTTCGACAGTTCGTTCAGCCCGGTCGGCCGCAGCGGCTACGGCGCCTTCGGCACGGCCGGCATCGAGGTGTCGCCGACCCATTCGAGCGTCGAAATGAACAGGTTGGGCCCACGGACCCGGCACGTGACGATGGCGGCGGAGTTCCGCCGCCCGACGTCGGCAAGCATCCGGCGGGCCTGCTCGCGCGTGACGCGCCGTGGAACCAGCGCGTCCGGATCGACGACGTACACGCGGTGAGAAGGCCGCAGGGCCTCCAGGGCGCGCGAGACGCTGGTCAACCCGCTCGCGTCGACCTTACCCGAGGCGGAAGGTTCTGCCATCCGATTGTCGCCCTCGCCTACGCAGGCAAGCATACCGGGCGGAAGCGACGACCCGGCGCGCAAAGGAAGCTGGCATGCGCGCCCGCGTCGGCGCCACAAGTAGATCCGACCGGTTGCGCGTCATGACGCCCTGGAGGAGATGCATGGCCGTCGTGTCGTGGACGGCGTGAGACGACGCGCTCGGCAGCCAACCGGACAGCGCTCGCGGGCGGCATGGAAACAGGCCTGATTGACCGCTAACGTTGAACCGGAGACCCTATCGACTCGGACAATCGGCCAGCGGGCGCGACATCTCGCTGATGAAACACACGGTCCGGGTCAGCGCCATGCCCGGATCGTCGACCGCGGCCGCATGCCGGGCGTCCTCGAAGTCGACCTCGCCGTGCCAGACGAGCGTGCACCCGCCGACACCGGGGGCGCGCATCGCCCCGAGGTACCGAACCGGACGGGAGAAGTCGACGTCCTCCTCGTCGGGAAGCACGGTCGTCGACGGCGGCGTGTATGCGGCCGTGCCGGGGGCGACGCCCGTGTAGTGCTGGCGGAACCGAAGCCCCGCGCTACCGTGGGCGGGCGCGCCGGCGAGCCGGTAGTCGACCTCGGGCACGCCCGTCTCGAGCGCCGCCGTGAACCCCAGGCTGACGTCCATCGGTCCCGGCGTGGCCTCGTAGTCGGTGGCGCGGCGGCTCGCGTCCGTACTCCAGGTGATCAGGTTGCCGTCCGGATCGAGGTCGCCGCTCGTGGTGCGGTGGTACGTCGCATCCTGCATGCCGATCTCGGCCTGCTGAACCGCCATGTTCGGGTTGCGCCAGTCCCAGTCCTCCCGGGCGCCGTCGACGTAGCGCCCGGCCGGAGCGGAGCGCTCCGGCCGCATCGACGCCACCTCGCGCGTCGAGTCCCAAACGGTCGCCACCCCGGCGTTCCATGGATGCGGCGAGTCGCTGAGGTTGCCGGCAACGCCGAGCCCCTCGTAGAGCATCGCGCCAGCATCCGGACGCAAGGCGCGGACGCGCTGCGCATAGAAGCGCTCGTAGGGCGCCCCGCACGCCAGCGACCGGACCGCCCCGGCACCGGCCACGCCGTGCGTCCAGGACCACTCGCGGATGCCGGCCGGATACCGGGCGCCGAGGCCGGCGGCATGCGCCGCCCGCGCCCGCGGAGTGACCGAGGTGGTGAAACCGCCGACCGCGCGCTCCGGGCGGTAGTAGCGGGGGAGTCCGGCCGCCTGCGCCGTGCGCGACCCGTCGGACTGCAGCGTGTCGAGCGGCCCATGCGGGCCGCTGGCGAGAACCGGGGTGTGGCGCACCGTGGTCAGCGTGTGGGTGCCCACGCTGCACGCCGAGGTGCCGAAGTTCAGCGTTCGCGCCGGACCGGCGACCGCGTACCGCGCGCCGCCGAGCGCGCTCTCGAGATCCGGCTGCGTGCCCTCCCGATAGGCCAGGATCGTTTCCCATCCCTGCCACACCCCGCCCTGGTGCTCCATTTCCTCCCGCGCCGCGTCGATGCGCGCCTGGTATTCCGGTGTCATCGGCGTCGGCGCGTTCGCGACCAGTTCCTCCCAGCGGGCCCGCGCCGCCCAGTACCGCGCTTCCCAGTCGTCAGCCTTGGCAGCCGCCTTCTGCGGCAGCGCCTGGTCTACCAGGGCCACGTACCAGGTGCACTGGTAGATGGGCGTGTTCCACTGCGTCCAGAACGCGGCCCCCGCCCTCGGGAGGGGGACAGGGCCGTCGTATTCCCGCACCGTCGCGCCGCCTGCCGGGGCCATCCGGCGCTCGCGGATGCCCGCCTCCGGTACACGAACGCCGCCGGCTTCGATGCTGCCGACGCTGGCGTAGGACGGGAGCGACGGATCCCAGCTGGAAGAGGCGGCGCCGTTGATGTTCGTCGGTCCCCAGCCCCGCAACTGCTCGGGGCCGCCGCGGGCGACCCCGTCGTAGATCCGCATGACGCGCCCGTCGAGCCGCCGCCCCTCGGCGTCCCGCGGCGTGAACGGATTGAAGTCCGCCCAATCGCCCGAGGCGTTGGCGTTGAGCCACGGAAGGTACCGCCCCGCGTAGGTCGACGCCTGGCTGCCGCCGGCGCCGTAGACCCCGGCCGCGGCGTTCCAGCCGGCCGGCACGGCCCGCGTGCCCTGCGACCAGTTCATCCCCTGCAACAGGATGTCCATCCGCCGGAACCAGGGGGACCGCTCGTAGTCGGGCGGAAAGATCAGCGCCGGGATCAGCAGGTCTGCGGGAATGATCCACCCGTCCCAGACGGGCTTGTAGCGCGCCGTCACGTAGGGATCGGCGAAGTCTCTCAGCAGCGGCTCGTAGCGCAGCTCCGTGTTGAGGCGAAGACGATGCAGCGAGCTCTGCGACAGGCAGCGCCGCGAATCGTCGACCGAACCGCCCCGCGCGTCCTTGAAGTGCGACCGCCACGGGACCCCGGACCCGAACATGTCCGCGATGGCGCGCGCCGCGCACGCCCCCGGGTTGCCCACGAAGCCCTCCGGAAGCCCTGCGCCGCGGCCGTCGGCCGACGGCGCGACGTTGGCGCGGTCCCCGCGCGGGGCGAACCCGAACCCGCCCCACAGGGTCTCGGACCATCCGGCCGGCGTCGTCGCCGTGCTCCGGTAGGTGGTCCCCTGCCACCAGTCCAGCAGGTACTGCACGGTCTGCAGGCCGTAGGGGCCGTACTCCGGATCGGTGTGCGGCGAGTCGCCCGGACCGAAACCGGCATCGTTCGGCGGCGCGTCGCCGACCTGCCTCGTGTTCCAGATCCGATCCGGGAAGGACGTGGCCCTCGAATAGTCATCCTCCCAGGAACGCATCACGGGAACGCTCCAGTGGTTGCCCGGGCGCTCGCCCTGGGGCTGGGCCCAGAAGAACGGACCCACGTAGTCCGGGTCCGGAGACCCGGGCTGGCCCCAGGCCGGCGAGGCCAGCACGACGACGACAGACGCCAGAAGAGACATGCGCATGGAATCCTCCAGAACAACGCAGGGAAAGACGGCTACCGCTCGGGTCCTTCGCCGTGATCGCGCGCGGCGTCGCGTCCTCGATCCGCAGCCGCGCCGCCGCTGCGGTCCGGCGGCGGCTCGTACCGATCCGGCTTGCGGTCGAACTCCGGGTGCTCGAGCGTTCGCCTGACGATGTTGTCGGCGAGCTTCTCGGCCCGCGTGACGATGTCGCGGTAGAGCTTCGGGTTGGCGCGCATCTGGCGGACCCACTCGCGGCGCTCCTCCGGGGCGTCCGCCGCCGCCGGCGGCGCGTACGCCAGATTCGCCTTCGAGGCCATGCGCTCGGCGGCAACCTGAACCAACAGGCGGCGCTCCCAGCCGTCTCCGGCCAGCCGCTCGTCGATGCTCGCGCGGCGGTCGCCCTTGGCCAGTCCCCGATCGAGCCCGGCCTCGGCCACCGCCCGCACGGTGGCGCCCGCCCCCGCGGCCTTCGCCTGCGGGCTCGGGGCCGCCGGCTCGCCCGCACGCTCGATCAGCATCGAGTCCTTCTTGTACGAGTCGAGCGGACCCGCGCCGCGTGCATCGCTGAACCCGGCGCCGGCCCCGAGGGCGAGGTCCTCGGCATCGAAGACGGCGCGCCGGCCTGCCTTGTCCGGACCATTCCAGCGATCGGTGATCTGCCGCCCGGCGGGCAGGTCGAAGCGCTCGACCGGCAGCGAGCCGTCCCGGGCCCGGAGTTTGCTGACGTGATAGACCCTCTCGGCGACAACCTGGCGGACCGTCACCGGATCGGCCCCATCGTCGATGCGGCCCTGCGCGTCGAATGGCTGCACCTTTCGCGACACCGTGCGGGTAATCCAGAGCCCCTCGGCATCGGGCGGCACGCTGCACCCGGCACGCTCGGCGTCGCCTGCCGCGACGAACGCGGGGGAGTACTGCCGATGGTCTTCTTGCCACTGGCGCAGGCGCTGGCCGTCGATCCCCGTCTGCACGTGGTGACCCTGGTTGCCCTCGTCGTCGTAGCGGACCACGGCGGCCTCGGCCGGGCCGGGGTGCTCGCGGAGCTGATCGATCATCGAGCGCCCCGCCTCGAGCGCTGCCAGGGTGGCCTCGTCGACGCCCACCCGCTCGTAGGCGCCGCGGCTGTCCTTGCGCTGCCGTTCCTGATCGAGCAGCCGCTCGTGCGCGGTCGACGCGACCTTCGACGCCAGCTTGACGTCCTCGCCGTCGCCGAGCGCGGCGAGCTGCTCGGCGGCCCCCGGCTTGAAGTGAACGACGTAGTGGCCGTCGAGCCGGCGCTCCACGCTCTCGATGTAGGGATCGCCCTCCACCTTCCAGCGGTACGCGCCGTCGGGCTCCAGAGCCGGCCGATCCGAACCCGGCGGCGTTTTCCGCAGCAGGCTCGGCGGGATCTCCATCCGCGACGGCAGCGCCTCATCGGTGCGGCGCGGCTTTCGGCCCGCGGCGCCGCGGTCGTCGTCGACCGCCTCCCCGTCGACGATCTCCTGGCTGTCCCCCGACCAGTCGCGGGTGTCGTACGAATTGGCGTTGTCGCCAGGATCGGGGACGGTTCTCGCGTGTCGAAGCCGCTCGCCGACCTCCGGGTCGAGCGCCTCCGGGCGCTCCCCCTCGGCGAGGCCGCGCCGCTGCGCCTGCCACGCGGCGTAGATGTCGCCGACCTTGTCTCCGTACGGATGGTCGCGCCAATCCTCGGCGCGCTCGGCCGCGCGCGCGGTCGCGTCCATCACCCGGTTGACGAAGTCCCGCACCTCGCCGCGAAACCCGGGCGACCCGCCAGCGCTCAACATCCGCTCGCTCTGCGCGGGCGACCCGGCCTGGTAGGCGTCGACCAGGCGCTCGCGATCGCGCCGCACCAGTTGCTCGCAGAGCTTCCCGAGGTTGCCGGCTTCGGGCACGGGCCGCCCCGAGACCAGCGCCTCGACCGCCTTCGGACCGATGGCCGCGGCCACCACGACCGGATCGATCCGCATCCTGATGAGCGTGGCCGCACGGCGCGGGTTCGAGGCGACGCGCGCCAGGAACGACCGCATCGCCTCGGGTCCCTTGCGCATGCTCGCCGCGAGGCGGCGACGCATCCACGGCCTCCCGAGGGGAACGCGGACCAGCGAACGGCGCGCGAGCTGCTCGGCGCGTCCGACGCCGCCGCGGGCGACGAAACGGGTCCGGAGGCGATCGAGGCCCTGGTGCCGAAGACCCCGGCGAACGTTCCATCGCTCCGGCATCGCCGTGTCGACGAGCGATTCGGCCCGCGCCTTCTCGAGGTCGGGCAACGCACTCCGGGCCTTCGCCATCACCCCCGTCGGGGACCATCCCGGCGGCGGTGTCATCAGCGGCCGGCGACCCTGCGACTGATCCTGCGCGACGGTGCACGCCGTTCCGTAGGTCGCCTCCATCGCCTGGAGGGCCTCACCGAGGAACCCGCTGCGGTAGGGCTGGCGCTGCCTCGCCCACCGCGCCTCGAGACGCCGCGCGGCGGCCGGATCGGTCCTGCACAGCTCCAGGTGATCCCGAGCCGTCTTCGCGGCCAGGCCTTCGAGCGTCGTAGCGAACTTGAGCTTCTCGCCCTCGGTGCCCCGCCCGGAGAGCCCGGCGAGATTGCGCATGGCGCGGTCGCCGGCCACAGCCGCCAGCACAAGCGGATCCGGGCGGTTCTCGAGAAGCGCCGCCACGCGGACTGGTCGCGCCAGCGCGAACGTGCCGAAGTCGTCGAGCGCACGGCGATCGCGCTGCGCCGCCAGCTGCATCCGCAAGTCCATCATCGCCGCCGAGGCGAGCGCGCGCTTGGTGCCGGCCAGGCGCACCGCCTGGTCCGCGAAGTCCGGACTGACGCGGGTCTCGACCATCGCTGTCCTGCCTCACCTCGCTCACAGAACGCGGTCAGAGAAAGGTAGCGATCGGTTACCCGGCGACGGCCTGATCGGCCCCACAAGCCCAAAGCAGGCTGCTCGCGCAGCAGTTCAGCGACGCACCGCCCCTCCGGCTGGCAATGCAAGCTCATCCATGCGCCAGCCGGCCCGCACGAATCGCGAGGACCGATGCAGGACCGTCAGCTTCCGGTTCGTGCTCAGGGCTGGCTTCCCACGCCCTGCAGCACCAGCCACAGAGTGACCGCGAGGAAGGCTCCGACCGCGGCGCCCAACAGGCCGCCAGCCAGAGCAGCGCCAACCGCCGTCCATTGAACCGTCGACCTCGCCGAGTCGACCACCTTCTTGAGCGCGTCGGCCTGATCCGTGAGACGGCCGAAGCCGGCCTTGAACCGCTCGATGTCCGACTTCAGCTGTGCGACGTCGGTCTCCTTGTCCGAGAGGAACGCCACGAACGCGTGCAGCTTCTTGTGCAGACCCTCGGTTGCCGACTCGACCTTCGCGAGGTACTCGACGATCCTGGCCTGCATCCCCGCACCGAAGGCGTCGACGCGCTCGATCACCAGCTTCTCGCTGCCCCGCAGCATCTCGTCCATCCGACTGACGTCGCCGAGCAGCGACTGCACGTCGTTGTGGAAAGCGTGCAGCAACTGCTCGCGCTTGGCATCGACGGTGGTGTCGAGAGCGCTCAGCTTCTCGTTGAGATGCTCGGCCGAGGTGCGCAGGAACCGCACCACCTTGAAGACCTGCGGGCCGAGATCCTCGGCTTCGCGCAGCCACAGGTCCGAGCTCGCCGCCGCGCGCTTGACCAGCGCCTGGAGCTGCTGCAGCGCGTCCGCGAACATGTACTGCAACTCGTATGCGTTGACGCCGCCCCGGCGCTGGGCGTCGGTGATCTCGGCCAGTTGGCCGACGTAGAGCCTCGGGTTCACTCCCACCGAGCGGAGTTCCTCGTAGAGCTCGGCCTCTAGATCGGGATCGACGGGATCACCCTCCCGCACGAATCCCAGCGCCTGCTGCAGGCTGCCTGCGGCCTCGGCGCCGAGCCGAGGCGGTTTCGCGCCGCCCGCGTCCGAGGATGCGCTGCCGACGAACCCCGCCCGCGCGAAGGCGGTCCGCCGCTCCTGGTACTGCCGCCCATCCGGCCTCTCCTGCCCGCTGCGAGAGGGCTCCGGCGAGGACGGCGTCCCGGGCCCCGCGGCGGTCTCCGCCGAACGAGCCGGCCGCTGCGCCTGGGGAGGTCCGGTCCCGCCCGGTCCGGAACCGCCAGGAGTCTCCGCGCGGCCAGCCCCTCCGCCCTCGGGCGGGTCCCCCGACGCCTGTTCCGGAGTTCCGCCTCCCAAGTCCTGCGCCTCCTGCTCGTCCGCCGCCTGGACCTGGTCGGGCGAGAGAATCGTCGTCGCCCCCGCGGCGACGCCCGGTATCTGCCGCGCCGGATCCACTTTGAGAGGGGTCGGCTTCGGTTCACCCATGTCAACCTCATCGCGGACGACTTCTTCGTCCGGAAGGAAATCGGACGCCGTTGCGGGCGAGGCCCGGAGCCGATCATCGCCGCGACCTTGGACCGTGCCCGTCCAAGCGCCGACGAAGCCCACCGGCGGCCCGTCCCGGACACGACCCGGGCGGGCGCCCGCGAAGGCCACCGAGACGGACAGAGCCGCCGCTCCAGCCGGCTCCTGGCGCCGCCTGGACGCGGAGAATACGTACGGGACGCCCGTGCGCGCCGGCCGTCCGCGCCGAGCGCCCGCGACCCGAAAGCGGATCGGGAAACGCGCCCCGGTGAACGACCATCCCCGACGCCGGCGCGCGCCAACGAACAGTGACGGCGCACCGCGCCGGTCGCGCGCCTCCAGCCGGCGCGCGCCCAGGAAGCAAGCACCGAGCTCGCCAGCAACGGCCGTGCGGGACCGGCGGGCGAAGAACAGGCGCCGGCCCGCGGCCCCGGCGGATACGCCCGGCCGCCGCACGCCTGCAAACACGAACCGGGATTCCCTCCGGTCCCGCCCCACGCAGCGCGTACCCGCGAACACCACCCGCCCACGGCCGGGCGGCGAGTGCGGCGGGGCAGTGCCGCGCCACTGCGCAACGCCCGAGCCTGGGCGGCCATGCGAACCGCCCGCAACCGGCTCCGCGCGCGCTCCGTCGAACAGGACCCGGCCGGTTACGTCGCCGTCCGCGGCCGAGCCGACCGTGGGCCGGCCGGTGCCGTCTCCGGCGCGGGCCCCGGCCCCGGCCGCCGGCCCGCCGCCGGCACGTGACGGGCGCGCGGCCCGCGCCGGCCGCGCGCGAGACCGACCGCGCGCCGGTGATGTCAGATCCACGCGAAGCGGACGCGCCGCCGCCTCGGTCTCCGCGGCCTCGGGATCGTCCTCGATGCCGAACGCCGGTGATCGCAGCCGCCCGCCGGCCGGTACGTCGCCCGCGTCGAGATCAGGAGGCAGATCCTTCGCTCCGATCCCGTACGCGCCCGGATCCACCGGCCGGCCGTCCGGCAGGACGAACACGTCGTCCACTCGACGCGCACGCCGGGAACCATCGTCAGGCATCGGCCTGCCCGCCTGCCGGCCCACTGGCCCGGCCACCCCCGGCGCCCTCGTCGCCGGCCGGGCCGGAAACGGCAAGTCCGTCCCCGGGCAGGACCACCCGCACCGGCGGTTCCGCGGGAACCACACCCGTGTTCTCCGGCACCTGGGACAGCCGGTGGACCTTCCTCCGAGGCCAGCGGTTCATCACGATCGGCGACGGCTCGCCGTGCCGCGCGGGAGGCGGCACCGTCGCCGGATCATGGATGTCGACGCCGGTAGGCTCGCCCCCGACCGGCACGGCCACCGGGCCGCGCACCGGATCCAGGCGCGCCGCCCGGGGCGGAAGACTGCGCCATCTCGAAATCGAGTTCCATGATCAGGGCACGCGGGCGGACAGACCGCGCCGGCAGCGTACCGACGGCGCCTACGCGGCGCCGCCACGGCCACACGCTTTCCACACGGGGGGGGCT
>WTGR01000765.1:6986-11789 GCA_011523485.1 Acidobacteriota bacterium | reverse complement strand
CGGCGGGTTCGTCCGCCATCGGCGCCACCCCCTGCCTCGGCATGTCGCAGCCTGCGTTCGCGAGTGCGTCCTTCAGGCGGTCGAGTAGCTCGCTCTTGCTCATCCGGGCGCCGCCGGTGGGAACCAACGCAGCAGGCGCTCGCGGAAACGTGCACGCCGATGCCGGGCGGGCGCGGGACCTGGAACGTGCTCGCGCCCATCGCCGGTAGCTGTCGCCACTTCACCGTCTGCGGTCGGCTCTGTTTCTTCCGCTGCGGCGTCGTTTCGGTCCCGCCGGCGCGTCTTCGGGCCGGCGGCACGCCCGCGCGGCCGTTGCTGCGTGTTCGCGCCGGCGCGCTGCTGCGCTCGATTCCCGACGACTACGAGCGGGCAGCGGCGGGCCAGGCGGTAGCGACGACGGCGACCGAAAGAAGAGACCCTGCAGCCGCGGGCAATGGCGCGGCGCGCGCCCTGCCACTCTCCTGGTCCACGAAACGAGACCGCCGTGGAATGCGACCGGCCGCGGCCGGCCGGTCGGAGCGGAAGCACGAGAGGAATGACGGGAAGGAGACGGAACGGGGCGGGACGGACGAGGGAGGCGACGGGGTGGCGGTTCGTTCCGGATACCACGTCAGGAGGTTGCCGAGAAGATGCGGACGAAACTGCTGCGGGGGGCGGACGGCAGCACGATGCTGGCGTTCTACCCGGCGACGAAGGCGGACTACGGCCGGGCGCTGGAGACCATCGAGGGCCGCTCGGTCGCGGGCGGCCGGGGCGTGCGCGGCGCGGTCCCGGAGGTGGACGGTCCCGTCTACCGCGGGGGTGTCGTGGTCACCACGGCGTCGCAACGCGCGCGGTGGGGCCTGTCGGACCTGACCGCGGGCGGCGGTGCGCGGGTGGTCGACGAGCCGGAGGCGCTGGGGCTGCTGAACGCGGGGGCGCTCGACCCGCTGGCGGCCGACGAGTCCGCTGACCGGGTGCCGGCGGCCAGGGGCGAGGCGTCCTGCGACGGCGCCCTCGAGACGCTGCGGGCGCTGGTCGCGCCCGGCGCGCGCGTCGACGACGTGCTCGACGACCTCGACGATGGCGAGCTGCCGTGCGCGGTGCGCCGGAAGGTGGGCCGGGCGCTGCGGCGGGCGTTTCGCTCGCACGCCACGCCCATCGATGCGGCGCTGCGGCGTGCGGCGATGGTGCTGTCGCTGCCGTGGCAAACGCGCGCGCCGGAGCGTTTCGACGCCGCGGTGGTCGCGCAGGCGCTCGACCGCAGCCACGGCGGGCTCGCGCAGGTCAAGAAGCGGCTGATCGAGCTGCTGGCCGGGTGTGGGCAAACGCACGGGCTGCTGACGGTGGAAGGCGCGCGCCGGGGCGCGGGAGCCGAGAGCGAGCGGACCGCGCTGGTCGTGCGGCCGGGCTTGGCGGAGGCCCCGGTCCCGTGCCTGGCCGGCGCCCGGGGGACGGGCAAGACAACGCTGGGGATCGCCGTCGCCGAAGCGCTCGGCCGCCCGTACGTGCGTGTGCCGCTGGGCGTGGCCGACGCCGCGCCGGTCATCCTCGGGGTGGCGGGGCGCGGCCCCGGTCGCATCCTTGATGGCCTGCGCGACGCCGGGGTCAACAACCCGATCTTTATCCTCGAATCGCTCGACGAGATGGGCGCCGACGGAGTCGATGCGGTGCTCGCGCTGCTGGACCCGGCCCGCCGGACAAAGTTCCGCGATGTCCACCTCGACGTCGAGTTCGACCTGGGCAGCGCCGTGTGGATCGCGACGGCCACCGATCCCGGCTCGATCCCCGAAGCGGTGCGCAAACGGCTTGCGGTGATCGAGCTGCGGGGCTACAGCGAGGAGGAGAAGCTCGACATCGCGGAGAGGTATCTGCTGAAGCGGCGTTTTGACCATCCCGGGGGGATGGTGTCCGGGATTCTGGCGCCGGACTCGCAGTCGCCGTCGCTGTCGGCGCCGGATGCCGCCTCGGATGCGCCGGCGGTGGTGTTGGACTGCGACCTGTCGTCGCTGGGGGAGCTGGGGGAGCTGTGGTCCGGCGCGGCGGCGGCCGACCCTGCCGAAGCATGGCGGACGGCGGCGAGCACGGGCGCGGTCCGGTTCGAGCGCGCGGCGGTGCGGCGGCTGATCCGCGCGCACACGAACGAGACCGGCGTGTCCGAGCTGCACGACAAGCTGGCGGCGGTGTGCCGGCAGGTGGCGGCGCGCCGAAGCGGGGAACCGGCGGTGGTCACGCCGGCGGTGGTGGGCGAGGTGCTGGGCGAAGGACAGGTCGACGACGCGCTGCCGGCGGCGGTGCGCGAGGCCATCGCGCGCGAGCGCCGGCGCCTGGGGGACGCCTCGGGCGCCGACACGGCGACGAGCTCCGACTGGATCGAGTGGCTCGAGCAGTTGCCGTGGACCCGGCGCGCCGAGGCGCCGGTCGACCTGGCGCAGGTGCGCGCGGCGCTCGATGCCGGGCACGCCGGGCTCGCCCACGCCAAGCGGTGCCTCCTCGAGCACCTGGCCGTGCGGCGGCGCAACGCGCGCAGCCCGACCGTGCTCTGCCTCGCCGGGCCGCCGGGAGTCGGCAAGACCTCGTTGGCCCACTGCATGGGTGAAGCGCTCGGGCGCGGGTTCATCAGGCTCTCCTGCGGCGGGCTGCGGGACGAGACGGACCTGCGCGGCCACAACCGGACCTGGCGGGACGCGCAGCCGGGGTGGCTGCTGCGCGAGATGCGGCGGGTCGGCTCGCGGGACCCCGTCGTCCTCCTCGACGAGATCGACAAGGTGGGCCCCGGCCCGGCCGCGGTCCTGCTCGAGGTGCTCGACCCGACGCAGCACGACCGGTTCCGCGACGCTTTCGTCGAGCTGCCGTTCGACCTGTCCGAGGTGCTCTTCATCACGACGGCGAACGAGCCGGCGCGGATCCTGCCGGCCCTGCGGGACCGGCTCGAGATCATCCACCTGCCCGCCTACTCGCAGACCGAGAAGGTCGCCATCGCCCAGTCGCACCTGATCGAGGTGCAGAACCGGGCGGCCGGCCTCGGGGCCACGCCGGTGCGGTTCACGCCGGGGGCCTGCCGGCGGATCATCCGTGATTACACCAGCGAGCCCGGGGTGCGACAGCTGGCCCGCTGCCTGCAGGCGGTCTGCCGCCAGGTGGCGCTGGGCCTCGAGACCGGCGACGCCTCGCGCGTGCGCGACCGGGTCACCGCGCGGCAGGTGCGGGCGCTTCTCGGTGCGCCGGGCGCCGGCCACGGCGACGGCCTCGCGCGTCTGCGCGAACAGCTCGCGGCGCCGGCGCTGCCTGCCGCCGTGCGGCAGCGGGGACACGAGGTCCTCGCGCGGCTGTCGGCATGGGCGCCGACCGACCCCGACCATGCCCGCGCGCGCGAGTACCTCGAGTGCCTGCTGAGCGTGCCCTGGACGCGGCGCACCGCTGCGGCGCCGCTCGACCTGAAACGCGCCCGCTCGGTCCTCGACGCGGGCCATGCGGCGCACGAGGAGGTCAAGGAGCGGCTGATCGACTACGTGGCGGTGCGCCTGTCGAACCCGGACGCCCCGTCCCCGCTGCTGTGCCTGCTGGGCCCGCCCGGGGTCGGCAAGTCGACGCTGGCGGCGCTGGTCGCCGACGCGCTCGGGCGAGCGTGCGCGTGGGTCTCGTGCGGCGGGCTGGCGAACGCGGCGGCGCTGTGCGGCGCCCGCTCGGGCTCGCCGGGGCGCATCGTCGACGAGCTGCGCCGCGTCGGCGCGCGGAATCCGCTCGTCGTCCTCGACGAGATCGACCGTCTCGACGAGGCGGGCGGGACGGCGGCGGCGCTGCTCGACGCGCTCGACCCGGCCCCCGGCGCCGCCTTCCGGGACCGCTACCTGGACCTGCCGCTCGACCTGTCCGAGGCGCTCTTCATGGCGACCGCCACCAGCCTCGGTCCGGTGCCGGCGAGGCTGCGGGAGCGGATCACGGTGATCGAGGTGCCCGGGTACACCGAGGCCGAGAAGCAGGAGATCGCGACCGCGCACCTGCTGCCGCGGCAGATGGCGCTGCATGGGCTGAGCACCGGCCAGGTGCAGGTGACCGACGAGGCGGTCGGGGCGCTGATCCGCGGCTACACGCGCGAGGCCGGTGTGTGGAGGCTGCGCGCGGTGCTGGGCACGGTGTGCGCCAAGGTGGTGCGCGGCCGGGCCGAGGGCGCCACGGCGCCGGTCGCGGTGACGCCGCACACCCTGGCCGCGATGCTCGGGGCGCCGGCACCCGCCGAGGTCGCCGGGCGCACCGCGCAGCCGGGCGTCGCCATCGGACTGAGCAACTCGGCGCGCGGCGGCGGCGCGGCGCTCTTCATCGAAGCAACCCGGATGCCAGGCGCCGGCGCGCTCACCCTCACCGGCCGCCAGGGGGAGGTCATGCAGGAGTCGGCGCGCACCGCGCTGTCGTGGCTCCGCGCCCACGCCGGCCGCTACGGCCTCGACCCGGACTTCCCGCGCCGCACCGACCTCCATGTCCACCTGCAGTCCGACGTCGGGCCGGTCGACGGGGCCTCGGCCGGGGTCACCATCGCCGCGGCGCTGGTCTCGGCGGTCACCGGGCGCACAGTACGCGGCGACCTCGCCATGACCGGCGAGCTCACCCTCGCCGGCCACATACTCCCGGTCGGCGGCATCAAGGAGAAGGTGCTCGCGGCCCACCGCGCCGGGCTCGCACGCGTCGTTCTGCCGCGGGACAACCGCAAGCAGATCGACGAGGACCTCGGCGACGACCTGCGCGGCGCCGTCGACGTCCACTACGTGACGCGCATCGACGAGCTGCTCGAGCTCGTGCTGCAGCCGGTACCGGCGGCGGGCGAGG
>WTGR01000765.1:0-6886 GCA_011523485.1 Acidobacteriota bacterium | reverse complement strand
CGAGTCGTCATTGCCGCGAGCCGGAACGGGATCGGCCGGCGCCTGACGGGCAACGACCGAGACGGCAGGGTCGGCCGAGGCCTCGGAATGATCCGAAGACGCCGGTGGTGTGTAAGCACGGTGCAGGTTGCCGTCGACGCCGACAACCCGATCGGGACGATCGGGCAGGGGGAAAGTACTTGCCCCCTGCGCACGAACCTGTCCCACGTGCTGGCGACTACAGCCCACGTGAGCAGCAATTCGCGCATAGCTGAGCTGCGGCCAAGCCTGCAGGGCAAGCCGTACGGCATGCGTCTTGTCCTTGCGCGTCAGCCGCTGGCCATGGGCCCGGTTGGCGCCGAGGGCGAACCAGAGGGCGTCCTCGCGGGTGCCGTCGTGAACCTCGGCCTCGATCTCGGTCCGTCCGGCGCGGCGCGACGCCGAAACGCGATGGAAGCCGTCGGCCAGGTAGTCGTCCGAGCCGTGACGGAAGACGACGACAGGGGGAAACTCGACGCCCTCGGCGAGACGCTCGGCATAGTCCTCGATGACGTCGTCGTCGGTCGCGGCACGAACGTGGGTGCCGGCGTCGCAGATGAGGCTGTCGATAGGGATCGTCTCGCGGACGGGACCGCGCCGCGGGGCGACGGAGGGATCAGGAGCCGGACCGGGAACCGCAGAACCAGGCGAACGGGGTGGGTTAGCCATCACGACGTGAAGCGTAGCGAACGGAGGCCGGCGGAACGGAGCCACACCGCTCCGCCAAGCGATTTGGTGACTTTGTCCACGACCGAGGCTTGGTCCGACTCCTGCTCGACTGTGACACCCGCGCGCCGTTGCAGCAGTGCGAGTGACGAGCAGCAGATCCCCGGTGCGCGGCCGGCGGGCAAGGATCAGCCTCGTGTAGCCGCGTTCGACGAACGACGGCTCGCACGACCCGAGCGGCGAAGGTGGCTGGGAAATGGACATGACGCTCAACTTGACCGCGGAACTCGGACACCGCCTGCAACGCGCAGCTCGAGAGGACGGCGTATCCGCCGCTGAGTACACGCTACGGCTGCTCGATCGGCACGTGCCGCGCGACGGTCAGGCCGCGGCTCTTGTGTCCCTTCTTCAATCCTGGATTGAAGAGGAGGATGTACGCGGGCGAACAACGAGGGATCGGCGAGTACCTCGTGCGCGCGTTGGACAAAAACCGTCTGTCCGGCCGTCAGTTGTTCCCGACAGAGCACAAGGGCGTCACCTGGTGAGTCTGGTGGTCGCACTCGACGCCGGGCCGCTGGGTTTGGTGACGAACCCGAAGCGCTCGCCGGAGAGCTTGGCTTGCGCCCAGTGGCTTCAGGCGCTCGTCGCAGCCGGTGCGCGTGTCGTCCTGCCGGAGATCGCAGATTACGAAGTACGCCGCGAATTGTTGCGGGGTCGCCGCCAGCAAGGACTCCGACGGCTCGATGCGATTGTCCAAACTCGTCGAGTACCTGCCGCTCACGACCGCGGCGATGCGGCAAGCAGCCGCGTTCTGGGCAGACGCTCGTCAACGGGGTCATCCGACTGCCGACGACAGGGCGCTCGATGGCGACCTCATTCTCGCGGCCCATGTCGCGACCGTCGGGTCAACAGACGGGGTCGTTGCCACGACGAACGTCGGTCACCTTTCGCGTTACGTTCCAGCGGCACTCTGCCGCTACACCCGCCAGGCATGACCAATCGAATGGTCGGTACGCACCGCCATCGGAGAGTCAACTACCCTGCGACCGCCTGCGGTGAGAGACGCGGCGCAGGTGGGAAGAGCAGGGCCATCCGACCCGCCCGGCCAGTGCTCATCACAGTCACCAATCGAACGGAGACGGCCGCCTGGATCAAGCACGCGTTCGACAAGGGGATGATGCGGAGCGAGGCACTGCGAGACCCGGACCGGACGCCGCACATCGACTCGAAGGTCCGCAGCGAGGCGCAAGCGTCTGGCGAGCCGCTGGCGCTGGTCGACGGCGTCGCGGTGGACCGTCCAGGTGCTGGAGACGACGACGACGCTGCGGCACCGAAGCTGGACGCGGCAGGAGCGGGCCGGGTTGCTGCGGCGGCAGGTCGATACGGTCGGCGGGCCGGGCCAGCCGGGCGAGCGGGTCCAGAACGTCGTCTCCGTCGGCATGCTCTCCGAACGGTAGGACGCTCGGACGGTGACCCACATCATGGGGCCGCGTGCCTTCAGGTGTCAACGGGCGTCGGAAAGCGCGTCAATCTGATCATGTCGTCGACCACAACATGTACGGGGTCAGAATTAGACATCGTCGGACAGGAGCCAGTCCGGACGGGCGTGCGCGGAGCCGGCGTCAAGGCCGCGAGCCCCGCGACAGCGGGGGTGATCCGCGGCTGGCTGCGGAGGCGCCCGAGAAAGTACGGACCGCCCTCGCACCCGCGGGGAAGCACGGCCGGCCTGGCCCGCACCACTGTGCCGGCGGTTCTAAGACCCAGCGTCGGCGCGGGTGCGCCCGGTTGAGGAGTCGACCCGAAATGGGGCTTTCGGCAAAGCCCGCCGTGGCCGGGGAGGAATCAGCTAGAGTTCCACCCGGCGTCGGTGGGGGTCGCCCCACGGGATCCAGACGCGGTAGGTAATGTCGGAGGAGGCTCTGCACGCGCGGGGAAAGAGGACGGGAGACCGATGAGCGAGCGCGTGACGCTGACCGGAATCGACGAGTACTGCAACACCGGAGCGCTGATACGCGTGGCGCGGCGGTTCCCGTTCGTGGAACTCGCCGTGCTCGCGGGCTCCGAGGAAGGGACGCCGCGGATGCCGCAGGCGGCGTGGATACGCGCCTGGAGCGAGCAGACCGACGAGGCCGGGGTGGGCACGACCATCCACCTGTGCGGTGAGCGCAGCCGGATGGCATGCCGCTACGAGTTGGGGGTCGATCGTCTGCTGAACGGATCCGCGTCGGGGGGACGGCTGCGGCCAAGGGGGGAACGTGATCAGCGACAAAGACGCCGCGGTGAGGCAAGGCGCCGGCAACGACGCCGTACCGCGCCAGGGAGAAACGGCGCGTGACGGCCTCAAAGTCGATCTATGGTTCGCAGTCACGCTCCGACGGGCGCGAAAGCCAGCGCGCGTGGAGCTTCTCGAGCTCGCCGGGCACAACAGAGACTAGGCTCCTGCACTTGCCGCAATAGGCGAGCGTCACCCGCACGCCGCGATCGTCGTGGTCGCCGCAGTCGGTCATCACGGTCTTCTTGCGCTTCCGCTCGGCCTTCTGCTCCTTGTAAGCCTCAAGGCGCGCGTGCTTGACCTCAGGGTGTCTTTCTCGCCAGAGCTTTTGCCGCTGTGCATTCGTTAAGGCCATTACGTGCCAGCTTGGCACGTAACGGCGGAAAATGTCAAGAAATGGTCAGAAAATCGGGTGGTTTGCAGGCACCATGCGCTGTGCGCCGCGAGAATGACCTGTACGGCCATCGACGCGCCGGTGACCAGCAGCCTTGCCACGATGAGAACTCGCATCCTGGGGCGGTTTCTGCCCCCGCGGCGATTCCGGTGTCCTGGTACCGCATGTTCGCGGGTATGAAGGACGTACACGCTCACAGGCCGCGCCGGGTCCCGGAGGGACGGCCGTCGCGCCTTGCGTGCGTGTTCGTACGGCGACGGACCACCCTCGCCGCACCGGAACGCCGGTCCCGGGACGGAAGGACACGTGCGCTGCCCAACCAGTCCGCGTCGGAGGATGTCCTGATGATTGTCGAGGTCTTGCCGGCCGTGGCGTTGACCCGCCGGACCGGAGATGATGGTGGTGCCTTTTCCCGGTCGGGAATCGCGCAATACCCATGCCTCCGCACGAGGATTGAGCGGTTCGGGGCAGCACGACCGTGCGAGCACGCGGACGTTGGCCGTCTGCCGGCTCGATCCGCGTTGAGGCAGCGGGTGCCGGCGCCGACCAACGAATCCGCCGCCGGCAGGATGCGGCTCGCCCGCCCGCAATGCTCTCATCGAGCCGGGTACGCGCCCCGAGCCTTGCGAAGATGCCCCAACGCCGTTGCAAGGCAACTTCGGGGCTTGGCCGGTCTCCTTGTCCCGCTGCCGCCTCAGACGCGCCAGCACGTCGACCTCGCGATCGTTCAACAACGGGTACGAGCAGCCGGCACATCACTGCTCCGTCGCCTGAGTCGACTGTTGTCGAGAGTGGCCCGAAACGGCAGCAGAACGACCACGGGTCACTACGCTGCCTTCGGACGCGAAGCTTGGACGCGCCGAAGGAGCGAACATGTGTTCCGGACCACAAGACGGGGAAGCCCGGTTTGGAGCGAGTCACCCGCGAGTAGAGCCCTTGCTATATCGGCCCGCCGAAGCGGCCGAGGCCCTTGGAGTGAGCCGCAGCAAGCTCTACGAGATGATGAACAGCGGCGAGATCCCCTGCGTGCGGTTGGGAGGGGTTCGCCGCGTGCCCGTGGAGGCACTGCGGCAACTCATACGGACGATGGTCGATGATCGAACGGGACGCGGCTCGCCGTAGGGACAGCAGGCTCGATGGGCACCGGCCGAGGATGTCTGAGCGCTGGCAGTGCAGGGGTCGACGATGTGTGCCCTGTCGCCGCGCACACGACGAGCAGACCACATCTGGGTGGCGCCGGTGCGCGCGCGGCACAGCGCGCGCTGTCATGACGCTCGGCAAGAGTTCGGGATGCCGTTCGGAACGAGGGCAACGAGCTTCGGAGAAGTACTTGGCGGCGTACCGGGTGGTCGCTTCACGGCCGGTGCCGTCGGGGTTGACGCCCCGGCCTTCGTTGAGCGTTCGCGGCTGGCCTTCCCCGACTCCCCATCGCGCGCGTGTCGCCGGGTTGACGCCCCGGCCTTCGTTGGCGTCCCAGTGGATCGGCCGCCGTGCCGTCCCCGGACAGCGACCATCTGGGACGCCCCGGCCGTGCTTGCCCCCGCGCGCAGACTGCGGGTGACGAAGAACTCGGAACGCGGATCGCGGTTTGCTGGAAGACTGGTCCGGCGCCGCGGTAGATCAGGCGCATTCAGCCAACTGCGTCGATTCGCCCGGGCGTTCGACCATGGTCTCGCCCGCACGCGTGCGCGTGTGGACGAGTTCGGCGGCGAGCCGCATGAACGCCTGCGGCGGCAACGGCCGGGAGTGGGTATGCTCCACGCAGATGTTGACGCAACCGTCGGCGCGTAACGGCTCGTTGTTGTCGACGTGCCCGTGGACGTTGCCGGTGCCGGCCGGCACCGTCTCCGTGCCATTTTGCGAGGTGCCGTCATGCGCGTTGAGCAGCTGTGGTATGGACCGGCCGAAGCCGCCATGGCCATCGGCGTCAGCCGCAACCGGGTGTACGTGCCGGTCGACGCGCTGCGGCGGTGAGTGGCCCGCCAGGTCGCCGAGCGGAAGAGGCCACGTCAGAATGACCCTGCAAGGAAGAGGGCGGGGTCGGGGCTAGGGCCGCGATGGCCGAGAGGAGAGCACCGGAGTGAGACGCGGAAAGGGCGAGGGGTCCGTCACGCGGAGACCGGACGGGCGGTGGATGGGCCAGGTGGATCTCGGATGGCACGACGGAAAGCGCCGTCGGAAGACGATCTACGGTCGCACCAAACGCGAGGTCCAGGACAAGCTGCGCGACACCGTGCAGCGGGTGGGTCGTGGAGAGCCGCCGATACGCGAGCAGGTGACCGTCGCGTCCTACTTGGAGCGCTGGCTCGCGGACAAGAAGGGCGAGGTGCGGCCCCGGACCTACGAGAGCTACGAGCAGGTCGTTCGCAATCATCTCGCGCCGGGGCTGGGGCGAATCCGCTTGGCCAAGCTCGGACCGAGCGACGTTGCCGCGTGGTTACGACATCAGGAGGAGAAGGGGGTGAGCGCCCGGACGCGCCGGTACGTGCGCTCCGTGCTGCGGTCGGCGCTCAATCAAGCGCTGAGGTGGGAACTGGTTTCGCGCAATGCCGCGGCACTGACAACTCCTCCGCGGTATCGCCCCCGCGAGATCCATCCCCTATCGCCAGGACAGGCGAGGATGCTGCTCGGAGCCGTGAGCGGCCATCGGCTCGAAGCGCTGATCTCGGTAGGGCTCGCGCTCGGATTGCGGCTCGGCGAAGCCTTGGGGTTGCGGTGGATTGATGTGGACCTGGACAAACGCGAATTGACCGTACGTCAGACGCTCGAACGGTCTGGAGGTGATGCCGCGAGCCGCAAGCGGTTAACGGCCGAACGGCGCCGGCTGCTCGCCCAGTTGGCTGCCACGCAGGACAGGAGCGCGCGCAAGCGAATCGGCGCGGCCCTGGCCGACGTACGTCTCCGGTTGGCGAAGGTGCGGACCACCGTTCGGTTGGCCGAACCGAAGACGACTCGCAGTCGTCGTACGATCACAATTCCGGGATTGGTGGTCGCCTCCCTGAGTGCTCACCACGAGCGCCAGCGCGAAGAGCGCCTCGCGGCTGGCGCGAAGTGGCACGACTCTGGGCTGATTTTCACGACGCCAATAGGCACACCGCTTGACGGTCGCAACGTGAATCGGTTGTTCAAGGCGATCCTTCGCGACGCGGAGCTGCCCGCCATTCGCTACCACGATCTCAGACACACGGCAGCGACACTGCTGCTGGCCCAGGGAGTCGACCCGCGTACCATCATGGAAACGCTCGGCCACTCCCAGATCAGCCTGACCCTGAACACCTACGCCCACGTCGTGCCGAGCCTGCAGCGGGAAGCCGCAGCCAAGATCGATGCGATTCTGTCGTGCCCGGTCAGTGCCGCTCCAGAGTCGAGCATCGTCCGCCGGCGTCCGCCGGAGTCCGTCCGCTCGGGCGCGGATAGGCAGTACGATTGGCAGTACGGCGAAGAGTCGGAGGGGGAGAGAGTCGCAAATTCCTCAGGAAAGAGTGGTGAGCCGCCAGGGACTCGAACCCCGAACCCGCAGATTAAGAGTCTGCTGC
>WTGR01000567.1 GCA_011523485.1 Acidobacteriota bacterium | reverse complement strand
CGCCAGACCGTGTCGTCCGGCACCGCCCCCAGGTGCGTCCGCATCGTGTGCCGGAACGACGCCATGATGAGCGGGATTGAATCGATGAGCGTGCCGTCCAGGTCGAAGAGGAAGGTGCGGAAGCGTCGCTCGGCGGGCACGGCGGATTATAGCGCCGCGGGTGGAGCAGTTCGGGAAGCACGATCCGATCGGCCGCCCGGCGGACCCGGACCGCCTCAGAAGCCGAGCCCGGCCCCGGCGTGGATCCGCACCGAGCCGCGGAAGTCGTGCCCCGCGTCGAGGTGCAGGCTGCCGAAGGGCGCGGTCAGGAAGACACCGGCGCCGGCCCCCTTCAGGAACCGCTGGTCTCGCAGGGATCGGCCGGCGTCGTAAGCGGCAGCCGTGTCGTAGAAGAAGCGCACCCCGGTGTTGCCCATCGAGATCGGCGAGCCCAGCGGCAGCCGGAGCTCGACCGACGCCGCCGCGAGGCGATCTCCCACCCGTGCGCCTACCCGCCACCCGCGCAGGTTGCCGCCGCCGCCCAGCAGGGCCTTCTCGTAGAGCGGCAATGGCGCGGAAGCCCCCTCGAACAGAACGCGCGCGGCCAGAACCGCCTGTCCTCCCACCCCCTTGAACGCCTGCGCGTCGATGCGCGGCCGGATGACGGCGCCCGACCGTCCCCCGATACCGGTCCGCTCGACCGCGGCGCGCAGCTTCACGTCGTCGCGCGGGAATGCGCCGGCCGAGACGCCGTCGTAGTCCAGACCGACGGTGAGCCGCGTGAGCCGGTCGGACGGACCGACGAACCCGACCTCTTCCCACGCCGCCTCCGCGCCCGCCCGCAGTCCGTTCCCCAGCTCTCGATCGAAGCCGACCCAGGCCCGCGTCCGCCGATCCTCGACCCCGAAGTACGGATGCGTCCGGCGTCCGTGCGACCCACCGGCCCGCACGCGGTCGGTCGTTCCGCGGGACAGCGGTCTCTCCACCTCCACCGTCACGCGCTTGTCGCCTCCCCAGGTCGCCGGCACCGACACCCGGCTCCCCTCTCCCAACACATCCACGAGGCTGAAGCGCGCGCCGTAGGAGACCCCGTACCCCTCGTCGTAGCGCAGGACGGGCAGCCACATCGACTGCCCGGCAAGGCGGGCGAGCGATCGCACCACGGGGTTGCGGATGGAAGCCCGCGGCCGCTCCCGCACCACGATGATCAGCGCGATGCGGTCGGTCGCCGTCAGCGAGCGGTACCGCCTGCGCACCTCGACCTGCTGGAAGCGCCCGCTGGCTTCGAGGCGCTCGGTGATGGCAGCGACGGCGACCTCGTCGACGACGTCCCCGACCGCGACACCGGCGAGCGCCAGCACCTCGGCGTCCGGCATGGTGTGATTGCCATGGATCCGGAGATCGACGACCGTCTCCGGCGGCGGCGCCTGCGCGAAGAGGCCGGGCGTAAAGGGCGCGGGCATGGCCGCAAGGGCGACCGCCGCAAGGAACCCGCCGGGCGTGCGGTTCGGGCCGCGACGGCGAGTCATCGCGGCAGTTCCGGCTCGACCGTTCGCACGCGACCACCCGTCTCCGCCTCGCGGTAGTTCGCGTACGTCCGCGTGGCCGTCGCCTCGTACGTCCCCGTCGCCAGCGACAACGCGGCCCGCAGGTCGATGCGCGCCGGCAGCCAGACTCCCGGAAAGGGCTGGCGCATCGTCATCGACGCGGTCAGATCGTCCAGGCGGAACAGCCAGCGCCCCGGCAGAAAGTCGAAGCCGAGGTTGTCGAAGGTGTAGCGCACGATCTGGTACTGCTCCGGCGCTATCCAGAGCGTGACGAGGCTGGTCTTCTCCATCGCCGCCGCCTCGCGATCGCCGCCGGTCGAAGTCGATCCCCCCTCGGAGTCCCGGGCTTCGGCGTTGCCGTCGCGTGCCCGCTCCCCGTCTCCGTCGGGCTCACCCTCGTCGGGCCTGGTGAAGAGCCGCTCCGGGTAGTACTCGATGCGCAGGACCTCGTGCCCGTCCAGCCTTTCGCGACCGACCAGGTAGTAGTTGCCGGGTTCGAAATCGAAGTCCAGGAAGTACGCGTCGGAGACGAAGCGGGGCTCGATGTCGCTCCACACGGGGTCCCCGGATTGCGGCGCTTGATTCTCCTCCCCTCCCGCCGCCGCACCGGCCAGCGCCATCAGCGCAGCGCGGCGCTCGGCAAGCGCGGCGGCGCGGACCCTGGCCACGTCCGGATCCGCGTGCGTTTCGGCCGGCGTCGTGTCCACCGCCGCCAGCGGCAGCTCGAACCGCACGGCCAGGTCGAGCAGCTCGAGAAACCGGGCGAACTCCTGCTCCGTCGCGGATGGCGCGGCCGGCGCGATCCCCCCGACGGCACGGCCCAACATCCCCGCCACCTCGTCGGGGAGCAGGCGGCCGGTCTCCAGCATCGCGAACCCGTCGCGCGTCCGCTCCACGGCACGTCCGAACCCCACCGCCGACACGCCTCCCGCCGCCTCGAGAATCCGGTCGGCCGCCGCCGTGATCGCGGCGTGGTCGTCGCCCCATGCCCGAGCCTGCTCCGTGATGCCGTCGAGCAACGGCTCGTCGTCGATCCGGGCGCCCCACAGACGCTCGATGGCCAGCTCCACGTTGTCGCGCGTCGACCGTCGCGAAACACGCGTCGGCGACCCGCGCTCTTCCCGGCGCCGCTCCCGGCGCCGCTGCTCCCGCTCCAGCCACCGCGCCTCGTACTCGCGCCGGCGCGCCTCGTCTATCGCCACGCCGTCGATGCGGACGGGGCTCCGCACGAAGAAGCCGTCGCGCTCGTACCAGGTGTACTCGCCGCGGAAGCCCCACAGGGCCGCGCCTCCCGGCCCGGAGAAGCGAAACTGCGACCGCTCGTCGAGCACGTACTGCAGCCGGACCGCCGCGTTCCGCTCGCGCTGCTCCAGCACGCGCTCCATGAAGCGATCGAGCTCGTTGTCGTCGTCTTCCTGCGCACCGGCCGCCGTCGGATCGGCCGCGAGCAGGGCAAGGATGGCCAGGACGTGCCACGTGGTCCCGCGGAGCCGCTGCATCACGTAGCCTCCAAACTTCACTCGTCATACCCCGAACGTCACGCAAGTTGCGCCATCGGCAACACCGGCATCATCGTTCCGGGTCCTGGGAGAGCAAGACGCGTACCGGGCGATGATCGCGGCGCGCCGCACCGGAGCACCGACGGGACGACGCGCACCGAACATGCCGTGTCCTCCGCCGGTCACCGGATGTCCACCGGCGATGACACGCAACGAAGCTCCGCTGTGCTTCCCGCGGCGGAGCGCGATCGGTCCGCCAGCTTCCCGCATCCCTGTTTCGGCGCGACTCCATTGCATGACGATACTCCGCGGCCCGTTGTTCCCGGTGGCTCGATGATGACTTCCGCTCACCCTGGGATATCCTGAATCTGGAGCGACATCGTTGCCTCTGATAATCACTCAGGTCGATGCCTTCACCAGCGAGCCGTTCAAGGGCAACCCGGCGGCAGTCTGCTTGCTGCCCCGCCCGACCGACGCTTCCTGGATGCAGCGCGTTGCGCGCGAGATGAACCTGTCGGAGACCGCTTTCCTCGTGCGCCGCGACGATGGCGGATTCGACCTTCGCTGGTTCACGCCGGCAGTCGAGGTCGACCTCTGCGGCCACGCGACGCTGGCCAGCGCCCACGTGCTGTGGGAGGAGAACCACCTCGCGCCGGGTGCGCCGGCAGTCTTCCACACGCGCTCCGGCCGGTTGGCGGCCGTCCTGCGCGACGGCTGGATCGAGATGGACTTCCCTGCGGAGCCGGACTCTCCGGCGCCCGTTCCCGGCGGGCTCGCCGGCGCCCTCGGTGCGGAACCGACCTACGTCGGCCGCAACCGTTTCGACTACCTCGTCGAGGTCACCTCCGAAGGGACCGTGCGGCGTCTGACCCCAGAATTCCGGCGTCTCCGGGAGATCGACGCCCGCGGCGTCATCGTCACCGCGCCGGCCAAGACCGACGGCTTCGATTTCGTGTCGCGCTTCTTCGCCCCGAACGCCGGCATCGACGAGGATCCGGTGACCGGATCGGCTCACTGCTGCCTCGGCCCCTACTGGCAACGCCGCCTCGGCCGGGATGCGTTCACGGCTTGGCAGGCCTCCGAGCGGGGCGGCCTCGTCAGGGTCACCGTCCGTGACGACCGGGTCGCGCTGTCGGGTCAGGCGGTCACGGTCCTGCGCGGCGAGCTACTGGCCGGACACCAGGCCTGATGCCATGGGGGCGCGCCGCTCGGGACCGCTACTGGCCGCAGGTGTCGCCACCGCGGGCACCACCGGGCACGCCCTGTGCCCCTGCCGCGGGTTCGACGACGCCGCCACCGTGCCGGGGTCCGATTACGCCTGCCGTCACGCATCGGGTAAGCTGACTCTCATGCAGGGAAGCGGACGCGCCCGCAAGCGGGCATTCCGCGCCGTCCTCAACGTGTGCACCGTCCGTCGTCCCCGGCGGGCGCGAAGGAGAGGGCGATGAACGGCGCCGGCGCCGCGGCCCGGCGCGACAGGTCCGAGGCGCCCGCGCGAGCCACCTACCAGGACGTGCTCGACGCCCCCGCGCATCGAGTGGCCGAAATCGTCGATGGGACCCTGCACACCCAACCGCGGCCGGCCATGCCGCATGCGCTTGCGAGCTCTCGTCTGGGCGGCGAGCTCACGGGCCCCTTCGACAGGGGACGCGGCGGTCCGGGCGGGTGGTGGATCATCGACGAGCCCGAGCTGCATTTCGGCGAGGACGTCCTGGTGCCCGACCTGGCAGGGTGGCGCCGGGAGCGGATGCCCGACTATCCCGACGCGGCCTACGTCACCCTGGCGCCGGACTGGGTGTGCGAAGTGCTCTCCCCTTCGACGCGCAAGCTCGACCTGCACGGCAAGCGTCCGATCTATGCCCGCGAAGGGGTGGGGCACCTGTGGCTCGTGGAGCCGGCGGACCGCGCCCTGGAGGCGTTCGAGATGCGTGAAGGGCATTGGGTGCTGATCGCGACCGCCAAGGACGACGATCCGGTGTGCATCCGCCCCTTCGATGCGATCACCTTCAGCCTCGGCGGTCTCTGGCCCTGAGAGGACGCCCGGCCAGGAGGGTCGCCGCGGACCATCGCCGGCGGCGCCGAACGGCAACACGCTCCGCAGGTCCACGTCGTGCAGGTGCCCAGAAGCACGCTCGCCCCTATGTCGCAGGCCGCTCCTGCACCAAGGCCATGAGAAATCGACGCACGCCATCGAGCGCCTCGTGGTCGAAGTTCCAGTAGCCCCTCTGAGCCGCCACGCCCACCGATACGTGCGGATGCGGCATCGTCGACAGGTAAGCATGCGCACGCGCCTTCTCCGGGCGCTGAACGGGGTTGCCGGAGTCCGCCGTGCACTGAAGGAAACGACCGATGCAGCGATCCACATCCGTGCCAGCAATGGTTCTGCCCAGAAGCGTCTCCAGCATTCCATCATCTGCGTCTCCAGGCAGAATGAACACACTCACCGTGCGCACCGTCCCGGCCCTCTCCGTCGGCCGATCCGGCACCGGCAATCCGAAGCGCCGTAAGGACGACTGCACACTTTGAAAGGCGCTCGAAGCGGGTGAAGGTCGTTCTTCCACTGGTGAGTCGTCCTCGGCACGCCGTTCCGCATCACGAACGATGCCGATACTGCTGACGGCCTCGAACCCCGGTGCCTTGACAAACGCATCCAGGAATCCGTTCAGGTCAGTCACGCCACCGAAGTTCTGTACCTGAATGTCTACAAGCCCAAGATTCTCAATGAACGCTTCAAAGAAATTGTACGCATCTTTCCCCTCGACGACAAGTTGAGCCGGCTGTCTGATTCTATCCGGCCTCATCGTCAGCGGACTTCCATGTTGTGCCGGATCGCCCCCTCAATGGCGCCAGGCCCATAGGTCACGCAACGCGTCACGCCCTCGACAGTTTCAAGCCGATGCAGTCCGAAGCCGTCCGGTCCGAGCCCCTCATGCGCCGCTTCGATACACTCGAAGCTGTGAGTCGTCGCGAATACCTGCACGTCGAACTGTTCGGCCGTCTTGGCTATCGCCCGCCACACATCCGGCAAGACCGAGTGGTGTAGCCCGTTCTCGATCTCGTCAACGAGGACGACGCCCCCCGGCACGGATGTTGCCGCGAGGACGATACGTGTGAAGTGCGTCATACCGGCGCCCACGACTGCGAGAGGAACAAGCTCTGACAACCCGACATCGACCCAGATGAGAGGAGCACCACTGGAAGCATTGTCTTCGATTCCTTGCAGCCTGGGCTCGAGCGAGCGAAGCGCTACCAGGAGCATGTCTCCGCGCTTCTGCTTCCTCAGCCGCCCCAGTCGGATGGCATCCTCATGAATATTGCCGCCTCCTGGTTGGACAATTGTCCCGCTGAACGGAGCGTAGTTTTCCTTCTGGTCGAATGTAACGTTCTCCGCCGTTTCGCGTGCTTCGTTCTCGATCTGCCCGGCATTCGAATCCGTGTACATAAACTTCAACGAGCGTTCGCCGTCGCGCTCACTCATCAGTTTACCGTCGTCCGCCGCGCGAGAGACTTCCGTAGTCAGAGGTCGCCCCAGCGTAATCCTGACCTTTATCTCACCAACTGATGAATGGTGTCCGGAAATCGCAATGCCGCCGTCCGTATCCAACCTGAAGAAGAGTGGTCTCCACAGTGTTTCCGATATGGATCTGGGCATGGACGCGCTCGGCTCCATCGTTCGAACAATGTGGCGGTTGAGCGCCAGCCGAGGATTGCCTCCAGCACCAAGCAGAAAGATCGCTTCCAGGAGCGTGGTCTTGCCGGCGTTGTTCGCGCCGGCCACGAGGTTGATCCGGCTCAAATCCTCGATCTCAAGGTCATCGAAGCCGCGGAATCTACGTATCCTTAGCCGTTCCAGCATGGCTGTCGTTCCCTGCTGATGCTACCTGATCTGAAGTCACGTTTGGATCGTTTCACTTCCCGGGGCATTTGCGCGCCGATCAACTCAGCGCCGGAATCGACACCAGCCCGATCGTGTAGAGCGCGTAGAGCATCAGCAGCCCGATGCCCGCCGCGCGCCGCACGACGCCGTTCTTCAGCACGACGCCCACGATGGTCAGGAAGAAAATGCCGAGCCAGGGGAAGCCGTACCACTGGCTGAAACGATCGAGAACCAGCGGCTGGATCGTCCCGGACAGTCCGACGATGAGGAGCAGGTTCAGCACGTTCGCCCCGATGATGTTGCCGAGCGACAGGTCGGGCACGCCCTTGCGCGCCGCGGTCACGCCCGTCACGAGCTCGGGCAGCGACGTCCCGATGGCGATGACCGAAAAGCCGATGATGGACGACGGCACACCCAGCGCGCGCGCCAACCCCTGCCCCGACTCGACGAGCAGGTAGCTGCCCGCCAGCACGCAGGCGCCGCCGACCGCGAACCAGCCGACCGCCCTCGGCAATCCGCTGGCGGCGTCCCCGTCCTCCGCCTCGTCCCCCGACTCGCGCCGCGACCGCAAAATGCCCAGCAGGTCCCAGCCCAGGTAGGCGACGGCCAAGACCAGCAGCAGGCCGCCGTACATCCGGTCCATCGACAGGTCCCAGGAAAACCCGACGACGAGCAGGCCGCCGCCGACCATCCAGCCGGCCCGCCGGATGAAGTCCGGCCTGTCGACCTGCACCGGCATGATCAGCGCCACGGTCCCCACGATCAGCCCGATGTTGCAGATGCAGGAACCCACCGCGTTGCCGAGTGCGATGCCGGAATCGCCCATCGTCGCAGCGGTGGCCGACACGACCAGCTCCGGCCCGGTGGTGGCCAGGCTCACCAGCGTCCCGCCGATGACGAAGCGGGGAATCCGGAGCGCACGGCCGATGCTGACGCTGGAGTCCACGAACAGATCGCCCCCCTTGGCGACCAGGGCGAATCCGATCGTGATCAGAAGGATGTCGTAGAGCATGGTCGGGTCCGGATCAGCGGGTCTTCTACAACCCGAGGAAGAGCACCGCGGCGCCGCTCGCCGCCACGACGAGCCCCGCCGCGACGTCGGCGTGCCGGCCGATGCGACCGGCACCCAGCAACGTGACGCCGCGCCACGCCGCGGCCACCGCCGCCAGCATCACCGCGACCGTCAACAGCCCAAACACGCCGACCACGGCCGCGACGGCGAGCCAGTCGCGCGCGATGCCCGGAACCACCATCAGCGGGATGAGCGGCTCGCACGGCCCCAGCACGAACACGATGAAGAGCGCCCACGGCGTGACGCGGTCGGCGCCGCCCGATCCGCCGTGCAGGCGTGCCGCGTCCGGCCGGCGAAGCCCCCTCCACACGGCCCATGCCGCGTAGGCGAGACCGAAACCGATCAGCAGCGCCGCCGCCAGCTCGCCGCGCGCCGACTCGAGCCACAGCAGCGCGTCGGTGGCGATGCCGAGACCGACCCCGACCGCACCGATGACGACGGAGGAAGCGACGTGCCCGCCGCCGCACAGCGCCGTCACCAGCAGCGTGCGCCGGAGCGCCCAGCCCCGAGCACGGCCGAGGGCGACGAACGGGAGCGAGTGATCGATCCCGAGCAAGGTATGGACGACCGCCAGCGAGGCGGCGGTTCCCAGCAGCAGAGTCGTGGTCTGGATCGGGTCGGGCATGGGATGGCGGAGAACCGGCGAGACGTGCGGCCGGACGCGTGGCGTACACTAAGGGCGACCCGTGATTATGACGCCATGACGACCCTGGACGCCAAGATCGTCCTTCTCCGCCGGCAACTTGCCGACCTCGACCGCGTGGTCGTGTGCTTCTCCGGCGGCGTCGACTCCGGCTATCTGCTGGCCGAGGCAGTCGGCGTCCTCGACGATCGCGCCGTCGCGCTGACCGCGGTCTCGCCGAGTCTCGCCCCCGAGGAGGGTGCCGCCGCCCGCCGGCTCGCGGAGCAACTCGGCGCCCGCCATCTGCTCGTCGACACCGCCGAGGTCGACGATCCCCGCTACGCGGCCAACCCGGCCAACCGCTGCTACTTCTGCAAGGTGGAGGTCTACGGCCGGGCGGTTCGCGAGGCGGCGCGGCTCGGAACCCACTGCGTCGTCGATGGCTTCAACATGGACGACCGGCGCGACCACCGGCCGGGACGGCAGGCCGCGAAGGAGCACGGCGTCCGCTCGCCGCTCGACGAGGCCGGCTTCACCAAGGCCGATATCCGGGAGGCGGCGCGCCGGCTCGGACTGCCGGTCTGGAACAAGCCCGCCCTCGCCTGCCTGTCGAGCCGCTTCCCGTACGGAACCGCCATCACCCCCGAACGGCTGACACAGGTGGCCGCCTGCGAGCGGGTGCTGCGCGAGCACGGCTTCTCGATCTGCAGGGTCCGCTACTTCGACGAGCGGGCCCGCATCGAGGTGGCGCCCGCGGAGATCGCCCGCTTCCACGACGCCGCGCTGCTGGCCGACGTCACCGCCCGCTTCCGCGCAGCCGGCTTCCGGGCGGTCGAGGTCGATCCCGCCGGGTACCGGCAGGGCGCGATGAACGAGCCGACCGGCATCTCCACTACGGCGTACTTCGTACGACGTCCTTCGTAGTGGACTACCTTTGCCCCGCCTCGACGGCCCGGAACATCTCCTCCACCGGGACGACCCGCACGCGGTCCGGATTGATCGCCAGATCGAAGCCCTCGATCAGCGCATCCTCCGCCCGAATCTCCTCCGTCACCGCCGCGTTGTAGGTCGCCGGAGAAGGCGCGCCGGCCAGCAGCGCGTCGCGAAACGCCTCGGCGTCGCGGGTGACGACGGCGATGGCCAGGTCGTCGTATTGCAGGTGGCGGCGGATCGCCGCGTTGACGTCGTCGACGGTCAGCGCCGTCAGGCGCCGCTGGATCTCGTCGATGAAGTACTCCCCGCCGTAGAAGGCCGAGTCCATGTGGTAGCCGAGCCGGCGGCTGGTCGTCTGCACGTAGAGCTTCGAGTAGTTGAGCAGGAACTCGCGCGTCGCCTCGAAGTCCTCCGCCGACAGCCCCTCGTCGACCAGGACGTGCAGCTCGCGCACCGCCTGCCGCAGCGCGAAGTGCGCGTTGTGGTGCGGCACCGGCCGGATCCAGATGCTGAAGAACTGCCGGCTGCGCGGGATGTTCGGAACGGGCAGGCGCGACCCGCCGTCCTGGATGAAGTTCTCGATATACGAGTAGTCGCCGTAGTTGAGGCCCCGCTGCCCCCGCATCTTGTTCATCAGCAGGCCGTTGAACGTGCGGTGCTCGCCGAAGTACGAGTTGGCCACCAGCAGGGCGTAGAAGTCGTCGCCGGCGCGGGTCGGGTCGATCGGGAAGCCGATGGAGATGGCCGTGGCGATGGCGTCCTTGTCGACCACCAGCAGCTCGCGGCCGTCGAGCGCCGGCGGCCCCGGCAGCGGCGCGCGCTCCGGTCCGGCGGCCGGCAGGCGGTCGAGAATCTCCTGCTCGACCCGCTCGACGAATCCTTCCGGATAGCCGCCCGCCACGCCGACGAGCGCCCGCGCGCGCGTGTAGTGGTCGCGGTGGAACGCCCGCACGTCGTCCAGGGTCAGGGCGGCCAGACCTTCTTCGGTCCCGACGGTGGGCGCCGCGTACGGATGCCCGGCGTACAGCATCGCGTTCAGGGCCTCCTTCCCCAGCTCCTCGTCATCGCTGCCGCGCAGCGTGGAGACGACGGTGTTGGTCAGGAAGTCCCGGTTCCGGACGAAATCGGACTCGTCGAACCGCGGCGCCACCACCAGATCGCGCACGATGGCGAAGAACGGCTCCAGGTGATCGCGGTGCACTTCGCCGACCAGCACCGTCATCTCCTTGTCGGACTGCGCCCGGATCGACGCGGACCAGGGATAGAGCGCCTCGGTAATCTCCTGGAAGCTCAGCGCCTCGGTGCCGCCCCGCCCCATCATCATTGCGGTCAGGGCGTTCAGCCCGTTCTTCCCTGCCGGATCGTCGACCGAGCCGGTGCGGAAACCGATGCGCAGGGTCACCAGCGGCGAGTTCGGGGCCGGCAATGCGATGATGCCGGCATCCTCGGCGCTCGATCCCGCCGCGCCGCAGCCGGCCCCGGCGGCCCCGGCCACCAGGGCGAGCACGAGGCCGAGTACGGCGGCCGCCTCGAAGCGGTCACCTGCCGCGAACCACCGCGTCGAAACCGCCGGCGTGACTGCCCGTCCTCCTGCCAGCGCGGTCATCGTGCTTCCTCCTGGGTCAGGATCACCACCGTCCGGTTGGTGTCCGCGAAGTAGGCGTTCGTCACCGTCATGACGTCTTCCGGGGTAACGGCGTCGTACAGCTCGTAGACCCGGTTCACCGTCGTCGGATCCTCCGTAAGCTGCAGATAGTGGCCCAGCGTCCGGGCGATGCCGCCCGGGTTGTCGAGCCCCATCGCGAAGCCGTAGCGCATGTGGGACTTGGTCGCCGCGAGCACGGCCTCGTCGACCGCCTCGGTCTTCATGCGCTCGATCTCGTCGATGACGGCGTCGCGCACGTACTCGATCCGGGTCGGGTCGGTGATGCGCGCGATGATCGTGAACAGCGGCGCGTCGCGGCTGTCGAGCGCGCCTCCCTGCAGCGCGTCGACCACCTGCTCCTCCAGGTAGAGCTTGCGGAACAGCGGCGAGGTCTCGGAGAAGAGAAGCTGCGACAGCACGTCGAGGGCCGGCATGTCGATCCGCTCGTCGGAGAACGCGGGCGCGTGATACCCCATCATCAGGAACGGCAGCGTCGGGTTGGGCCAGGTTATGCGAGCCGAGCGCGCCTCGGTCTGCGGCGGCTCCTGCGGAATCTCGGGCTCGAAGTTCCCGCGCTCCCACCCGCCGTAGTACTCCGCCGCCAGCCGCTCCAGCTCGGCCTGGTCGAAGTCGCCCACC
>WTGR01000345.1 GCA_011523485.1 Acidobacteriota bacterium | reverse complement strand
GCTCTGGGTCGCCAACCGCTTCTACTATCAGAAGAACATCCCGATCAAGGACGCGGTCCTCTTGTCGCGATGTCCCGATCGGACCATCCGCCAGAAGTGGATCCAGCGGATCCACGACCACGATGGTACCGAGAGTGGTCCCGGCGGCATCGACAAGTGGTTGCGTCTGGCCGCCGCCACCGGCGTGGCGCCGGAGGAGCTCGAGGACGATCGCCGGCTGCTGCCCGGGGTGCGTTACGCCGTCGACGCCTACGTGAAGTTCGTCGAGACGCGTCCGTGGGTGGAGGGGGTCGCCTCGTCGCTGACCGAGCTCTTCTCGCCCAACCTGATGGCGACCCGGCTCGCGGCATTCGAGGAGCACTACACCTGGATCGACCCGGAGGCCCTCGCGTACTTCCGGTCGCGCCTCACGCAGGCGCCGCGCGACACCGACCACGGGCTGGGCATCGTGCTGGACCACTGCGTGACGCGCCCGGAGCAGGAGCGGGCGGCGGCGGCGTTGCGCTTCAAGTGCGATTTGCTGTGGGCGCAGCTCGATGCCGTCTATCATCAGTGTGTGACGCCGACCGACGGGGCGGCCGGATGACGATGGAGGCCGGCATCCGCTGTCCGGTGCTGGCGCCGCACGCGCGGTACCGCTGGGACAAGGTGCGCAACGAGCATCAACTCGTATTCCCTGAAGGGATGATCGTGCTCAACGAGCCGGGCAAGGCGATCGTCGAGCTGTGCGACGGGCGGTCGCTGGACGAGATGGTGGCGGCGCTCAAGGAGAAGTTCCCCGGGGCGGAGCCGGAGAACGATGTCCGGGAGTTCCTCGGCCAGCTCGCCGAGAGAGGACTGGTGAATGACGCCGCCGCCGACTGAGCTGCCCCGGCCACGCGCGCTGCTGGCCGAGATCACCTACCGCTGTCCGTTGCAGTGCCCGTACTGCAGCAATCCGCTGGAGCTCGCCCGCTACAAGAGCGAGCTGGACACCGCCACGTGGGTGCGGGTGTTCGAGCAGGCGGCGGAGCTGGGCGTCGCGCAGCTTCATCTCTCCGGCGGCGAGCCGCTCGTCCGCCGCGACATCCTCGACCTGTGCCGCGCCGCGCGCGACTGCGAGCTGTACTCGAACCTGAGCACCGGGGCCACCGTGGCCGACGAGAGGATGATCGAGCGTCTGCGCGAGGCGGGGCTCGACCACCTGCAGGTAAGCCTGCTCGACACCGATCCGGAGGCCAACGACCGGCTGGCCGCCGCGCCGTCCTTCGACCGCAAGCGCAATGCGGTGCTGGCCGCCAAGCGCATCGGGTTCCCCGTGACGCTGAACGTCGTGCTGCACCGGCACAACCTCGAGCGGATCGGGGAGGTCATCGATACGGCGTTCGCCTGGGGCGTCGACCGGCTGGAGCTGGCCAACACGCAGTACACCGGCTGGGCATTCCGCAACCGCGCGGCGCTGATGCCGACGCGGGCGCAGGTCGAGCGCGCGCAGCGCGTCGTGGACGAGAAGCTGGCCGCGAGCACCGGGCGGCTGGAGGTCGTGCACGTGCTGCCCGACTATTTCGAGGAGTTCCCGAAGGCTTGCCTGCACGGTTGGGGCATGGTCTTCATGGCGGTGGCGCCGGACGGCGCGGCCCTGCCGTGTCAGACCGCCCGCGAGATCCCGGGCCTCGAGTTCCCGAACGTGCGGGACTCGTCGCTCGAGGGGATCTGGTTCACCTCGGACGTCTTCCAGCGGTTCCGCGGGACCGACTGGCTGCCCGAGCCGTGCCGAAGCTGCGACCGCCGCGAAATCGACTTCGGCGGCTGCCGTTGCCAGGCCTACCTGATGACCGGCGACGCCACCGCCACCGATCCCGTCTGCCACCTGTCGCCGCAGCACCACCTGATCGCCGAGGCGCTCGCCGAGGCGGAGAAGCCCGCCCCGCCGCTGGCGTTCCGCGTCATGCGGACCT
This sequence comes from Acidobacteriota bacterium, assembly GCA_011523485.1. Next base: position 870 of record WTGR01000345.1, on the reverse strand, counting down.
GATTTCGAGGCGTCGTATCCGCCAGCCGCCCGCGCGGTGCGGGATTTGGAATTGCCTGCACTCTCTGCCGTATGTACGGTAGGATGTTGCTACTTTGTTAGAACAGGAGAGGAGCATCGTCCATGCGGGCGAGACTGCGACAGGTCGGCAACAGCATCGGGCTGATCGTTCCCGCCCACGAGTTGCGCGCAATCTCTGCAACGGCTGGTGACATCGTCGACCTCGAGATCCGGAGCGTGGTGCGGGGAGCGCGTTCGGGATGGAAAGACCCGTCGCGCTGGGAGGGCGCCATGGAAGAGCCGTTGCTGCTCGCTGGTGCTCCGGCAACCGTTTTCGATGAGGGTGAGTGGGAGTGGTAGGTGTCTCGCGGTTCAGTGTCTGGCGCGTGGACCTGAACCCCACGCAGGGTAGCGAGCAGGCAGGCCAGCGGCCGGTGCTGGTCGTTTCTCCGGACGAGATGAACACAAACTTGAACACGGTGATCGTCGCCCCGCTGACCACCCGACTGCGTCGTTGGCCAACGCGCGTACGCGTGGACCACGAAGCAAGGTCCGGGGAGGTGGCTCTCGATCAACTGCGCGCGATCGACAAGTCCAGGCTGGGGCGTTCCCTGGGCACGCTCGACCCGATCCATCATGCGCCGGTGTTGTCGGTTCTGGCTGCGATGTTCGCCGAGTAGTGGACAGTCTGATCCCGACGCGATCTCCAGTCTGGGAGCTTGCGCCGCAGAACGCAGCCGGGCGAAGTTCTGCGACGCAAGGTCGTGGAGCGGGGGGATGGGCCGAAACGCCGAGCCGGCGAGGCGTTTCGGGGCGCTAGCAGCCCGTGGCGAAAGTCGCGGATCCGACCTGGCCGCGGCGCGGTCGAGTT
>WTGR01000513.1 GCA_011523485.1 Acidobacteriota bacterium | reverse complement strand
ACGGTCCCGCCCACAGGCGGGAGATCGGAACGGCATGGAGGCGGTCGCCGAAGCTCCGGAGCATCGGCTGATTGAAAGGTCTCGCATCGGCTGATCGAAAGGCAACCGCCCGGCCAATCGAAAAGTTCACGGACTTCCGGCACGTCCGATTCGTTGATACTGCAGCGGGGGCGGCCTTGACGATCGCCATCCCGTGTGGAATAAACGCCGGGGTTCGGCCCCGGGCGTCGACCGGTTCTTCCGACCGGCGCTGCGCGCGGAGCCAAGAGGCAAGGTGCGAGGACGGGGTGACCACCGGACGGATCGTTCGAGATCGCATCTCTCGCGCGGAGCTGGCGCGTGAGGCCGAGGAGCAGTTCGGGGACTGGATCAAGGCCGTCGTCGACGTGTCGCGCGGATTGATGGCGGTCGGCGGGGACCTGCACGCGGACGACGAGGCGGTGCTCCTGGCGGATGGATCGAGCCAGCACGATCTCTGGGGGATCCGCGAGGTGGTCGAATCCCTGGTTCCGCCGGAATGACCCGTGGCGACAAGAGCACTGCACCGGAACGCCGCCGCCGGAGGCTGGGCGCGGCTGGAGCTGGTCGAGCAGCTCGGCAACGTCGGGAGCGAGGTGGAGCGCGCGATCCGAGCCCATGAGGCGGGCCGGGCGGACCGGTTCGAGAACGCTTTCGAGCGGGCCCTGGAGCTGTTCGATCTTACCGCTGCCGATCCCCGCTGGCGGGGCCACCGTTGTCAGGAGATCCTGCGCGCACGCGAGGAGTTCTGCCGCCTCTTCTTCGATCCCGACGTGCCGCCGGACTCGGCCCGCGGGCTCAGCCGCTACTTCTTCGGTTTCGCGTGGGCCGCCCGGGCCCTGCACTATCGCCGCCAATCCGGAGGGTAGCGGAGAGGCTCGTTACTGCGCCATCCGCATCCGGAAGGGCGTGCTCTCGACGACGCCCCGCACCAGGGCGGCGAAGCGGTGGTCGTCGTGGGCCGCGTCCCGCATGATCTGCCGTACGGTGGGCATGTCGGTCGCTTCGAGCCCGCGCCCGAGGGCGTAGGTCAGGAGCCGGTCGACCGCCGTCGTCAGGAAGTCGTCCGCGTGGCTCAGCAGCAGGGCGCGGAGCTCGGCCGGACCGTCGAACGTGGTGCCGTCGGGGAACGCCGCCGACGCGTCGATAGGCAGCCCCGAGGCGTAGATGTCGCGCCACTCGCCGATGGCGTCGAAGTTCTCGAGCGCGAAGCCCAACTGGTCCATCTGGGCGTGGCAGGCCGCGCAGACCGGGTTGGCGCGGTGCAGCGCCATCTGCTCGCGCATCGGAAGCACCTTGCGCGGGTCGCGCTCCTCGACGAGGTCGGGCACGTCGGGCGGCGGCGGGGGCGGCGGCGTGCCCAGGAGGTTCTCCATGATCCACTTGCCGCGAATGACCGGCGACGTGCGGTTCGAGCGCGACGTGCCGGTGAGGATCGAGCCCTGCCCGAGCAACCCGCGGCGCACGCTGTCGGGCGGCAGGGCCACGCGCCGGAAGCGCTCGCCGTGAACACCCGGAATGCCGTAGTGCCGGGCGAGCCGCTCGTTCAGGAACGTGTAGTCGGCGTCGAGCAGGTCGAGCACGCTGCGGTTCTCGCGGATGATGCTCTCGAAGAACAGCTTCGTCTCCTGCTCGAAGGCCTGCCGCAGGTTGTCGTCGAAGTGGAACAGCAGCTCCGGGCTCGGCTGGAACCCCGCCACGTTGCGGATGTGCAGCCACTGGCCGGCGAAGTTGTCGACCAGCGCCTGCGAGCGCGGGTCGTCCAGCATACGCTCCACCTGCCACCGCAGCACGTCCGGGTCGTGCAGCTTGCCCGCGACGGCCAGATCCAGCAGCTCGTCGTCCGGGATGCTGCTCCAGAGGAAGAACGAGAGGCGCGAGGCCAGCTCCAGGTCGGATATGGGGTAGGGCGTACCGGGCTCGACCGAGGCCGGCTGGTCCTCGAACCGGAACAGGAAGCGCGGGCTGACCAGGATGCCGCGCACGGCCAGCTCGATGCCCGCCTCGAAGCCGCCGCGCGCCGCACCATCGCGGTACAGGCCGAGCGGGATCCGGAGGTCGGCGTCGCTCACCGGGCGCCGCCAGGCGCGCCGCGCCAGCGTCGAGATCACGGTGCGCGCGCAGGGCTCCTCCTCGGCCGCGGCGGCCGGCGTGCAGACGAGCAGCCTGCGCCGGCCGGGCGAGTCTCCTGCGGTGACGGTGTCGGGAAGCGGCCCGGTGATCGCCACGCTGGAGACGACCGGCTCTCCGTTCGGAGCCCGGTACGGGTCCCGGCGCAGGTCCGGATCGAACAGGTCCTCGACGTAGGCGGAGGTCTTGGCGGTGAAGTACACCCGCACGAAGCGCGAGCCGGCGGACACCGGCGCCTGGAATCGCATGCTCTCCAGGATCAACCGGTTGCGTTCGTTGCCGCGCACGCCCGGCGGGCGCTGCACGATGCCGGTCCAGACCCGTTCGCCGTCGATGCTCACGTGGAGCTCGTGCGGCTCGCCGGTGACGCCTTCGAAACCGCCGGCGACGCCGCTCTCCTTCGGCCGCATCTGGAACTCGTATTCGCCGTTGGCGGGGAAGTAGTAGCGGAAGGCGGTGCCGCCGCGCGATCCGAACGGCAGCGCGTCGCTGATGCGCGTGCCCTGATCGCGGTCGGTCGGGACGAAGAAGGTCTCCGGCGCGGGCGTCCCCCGCGGCCGGCCGAGCGCCGTCTCCGCGATCCGTGCGGCGGCGCCCAGGTAGCGCTCGGTGAGCGCCGACGACAGGGTCAGGGCGTCGGCGTTGTTGTCGAAGCCGTA
>WTGR01000502.1 GCA_011523485.1 Acidobacteriota bacterium | reverse complement strand
CCGTGCCGACCGACGCCATCTGCTACGTCGCCGGCTCCCTGCGGATGCCGATCGGGAAGTTCCTGCTCGGCGTGACGCTCGGCGAGATTCCCGTGGTCGCGTTCTACGTGACGGGCGGGACGTGGCTGTTCGGATCGTGAGGACGTCGACTCGGTAGCGGATCCGCATGGTGCTCGTTGCGCTCATGGTGGCGCGCGCAGCACCGGGGGCGGTAGGATGCAGGTCATGCCGAGCCGAGACGCGCAGTGGATCATCGGTGCCATCCTTGCTGCGACCGTCGCGCTGAGTGTCCAGATCGCCGGGATTCGGACCGATGTACGTCGACTGGACGACCGCCTGCGCGCTGTCGAAGTCGAGTTCGGCAAGGTCGAGCAGCGTCTGGCCACTCTGGAGCGGTTGCACCTGCCGAACCCGGCCGACAACTGAAAGCACAGGCGGCGCGCTCATCTCAGGGCGGCTGCACGCCTACCTGTCGGCGACATCTCTGGTTCGCCAGCGCTTCGCACGGACGCTCTTGCCTCCGTCCTGCTTGCCGCTCAGCGCTGTCGCGCCGGCACCCACGCGGTGGTGCGCCCCCCGATGGTCACGTGCTCGATCCGCTCGCCGCGCGTCGTGCGCGCGTCGTCCTGCTTGCCCCAGCGCCGGTGGAACAGCCACGTGCGAGGGTAGCGGAAGGCGTCGGCGTTCGCTTCCACCGCGTGTCTGACGATGGCGCGGAGCCTGGTTCTCAGGCGTCCCACCTCGTCGTCGGTCAGCGAGGACGCCCGCCGACGGGGATCGATCCCGGCCTGGAAGAGCACCTCGTCGGCGATCCAGTTGCCCACCCCGGCCGCGAACGTCTGGTCGAGGAGCAGCGACTTGAGAATGCCGCCGCGGCCGCGCAGCAACTCGGCGAAGCGCTTCGGCGACGGCATCGCCAGCCACGGGTCGAAGCCGAGTTTCGAGATCGGGGGCTCGCGTTCGGGATCCTCGCGCAGGAGGATGCGCCCGAGCCGGCGCCCGTCGGTCATCGCCAGCTCGCCGCCGTCGTCGAGGTGCAGCCGGATCTTCCCGAAGCGGGGCGGCCAGACCGACGTGTCCTCGCGCGGTCCCGACTTGAGTTGCAGCGGGGTCGAGGACGGCGTCTTGAAGCCGCCCGACATCCCGAAGTGGAAGAGCGGATGCGGCGGCGCATCCAGCTCCAGCCAGAGCTGCTTGCCCCAGCGCCGTGCCGCGACGACCCGCTTTCCCATCAGTGTGCGTCGCCAGCGGGCCGGCTCGACCCCTGCGAACACGAGCGGGTCGTCGTCGCACCACACCCGCTCGATGCGGCGCCCGGCCGTCACCGCTTCCGCCAGCTTGCGTCCCCGTTCGACCTCCGGCAACTCCGGCACGTCACCTCCCGGACCCGTGCATCGTAACCGGGGCGGCCAGGTGTCCGTGGCGAAGCACTTTCCAGGCTACTATCGAAAATCGTGTCCGATCTCCGTTTCGCGGTTCGCGGCCTCGTTCGCCGACCGCTCGCCGCGGCCGTCGCGGTCGCCACGCTGAGTCTCGGTCTCGCGTCGGTGACGGCGCTGTTCGCGGTTACCGATGCGGTGCTGCTGCAGCCCATCGGCGAAGGCGACTCGCGACTGGTTCGGATCTGGAAGGATGACGTCGAGTGGGGCGGCGGCCTCCTGTTTCCGATCTCGTATCCCGAGTATCGGGTGTGGGAGGAAGAGGCGACCAGCTTCGACGCACTCGCGGCCATCAACTACGCGGATGGCGCGACGACCGCCGTCTTCGTCGATGGCGAGCCGGTCACGGCCGATCGGGTGCTGGCCTCGGCCGGGCTCCTGGATGTGGTCGGCGCGCGGCCGGCCTACGTCGTCGCGATGACCGCGTGGGTCCTGGCGTTCGGCACCGCCCCCGCGTGGCAGACGCGCGTCGGCAAGCTGCGCGGTTTTCTCGCGCACCGCGCCGCCGCGCCGTCCCGCGGGGCCGGCCGCCGGCTCCAGGCGATGGCCGCGACCCAGATTGCGTTCGCCGTCGTGGTCCTCGTCTCGGCCGGACTCCTGAGCCGGTCGCTGTGGCAGCTTCAATCGATCGACCGTGGGCTTGCATCGGACGGTGTGGTCACGGCGCGCATATACCTGCCGTGGCAGCGCTACGGTACGCCCGACGAGGTCCGCGCGTTCTACGAGCGCGCGGTCGAAGCGGTCGAACGGCTTCCCGGCGTGACCTCCGCGGCGCCGTTCCACCTGCCGCCGGGAACGGGCACCACGGGCCTCAGCTCCCCGTTCCAGTTCGAAGGCCAGACGCCGGACGAGGCGGCGGCGAACGAGTGGGCCAACTGGGACATCGCGACCCCGCGGTACTTCGAGACGATGGGCATCCCGATCATGAGCGGGCGCGCCTTTGCGCGCACCGATACCGCCGCCGCGCAGCGCGTGGCGATCGTGAGCGAGAGCGCCGCGGCCCGCTACTGGCCCGGCGAGGAGCCGATCGGCAAACGGGTCCGTCTCGGCCCGCGCTTCGAGTGGACCACGGTGGTGGGGGTTGCCGCCGACCTGCGGTATCGCGAGCTCACCAACAACTGGATGACGGTCTATTACCCGGCCGCGCAGTCGTTTCACTTCGACGCCGGCAACCTGGCGATTCGCACCGCGCGGCCGCCCGCGACGTTGCTGTCGACCGTCCGCGAAACGATTCAGGCCATCGAGCCGGCGGTGCCGATGGACACGCTGACGCCGATGGACGATCTGCTCGCCGCGGAGCTCGCCCGCCCGCGGCTCGCGGTGCGGATCTCGGTCGCCTTCGCGGTGGTGACGCTCGTCCTGATCACGG
>WTGR01000555.1 GCA_011523485.1 Acidobacteriota bacterium | reverse complement strand
GTCCAGGCATGATGATTCGGCTCTTCATTAGGGCCTGGCCCTGACGGAGCGGAACCGAACGAAGCCGAAGTTTCGGCGGATGAAGTACTGGACGACCGGGCGGGATCAGCGGCAGGAACCGCGAGGGACGCGCTTTCGTGCCGAGCTATCTCGAACTCCTGTTTGCCGTTGACCGGTCCTTGCTTGAGCTCGGAGAGGGACGCAGCGGCGAGGAGCGCCGAATGGGCTTTGGAGGTTGGACGGGACGCCGACAAACTCGTACTTGACGTGCGCACTATGTGGTCGGCCGACGAGGTCGGCTCCAGGAACGCCCCTCCCGGCCAGGAATCATAACCGAGGTTGGCAGCCGCGAGGGTCGTGGTTGTCGGCCACGCGCCTTCCGGTTCCCGAAAGTGCCGGTGCCACCAGGGTTCAGCACCTGAACGGAATGCGTCGGCAAAGGGTGCCACATGGGCCCCGCGCGCCAATTCGATTGCCTTCGCTGTCGTCCCCGACGGCAACACGGTGAGGTCGAGCAAGAAGACCGATTGCACGAATGACGCATGCGACGGGAAGGCGTGACCGAATTCGGCTGCGCCGAGGATCAGTTGCTTGGATGGCGCAACTTTAGCCACCGACACACCGTTGCGTGGGGCGCGTGACGGGGCGGAATGGGACGCTTCATCCGCTTTGGCGGCCGATGGTGGCGCCGGCGCTTTCCCCGGCAACCAGGCGGGATCGCGCGGGAGAACCGGGTGAATGAACGAGGCATCCGACAGCGAGTCGAGATGGACGTCGTCGGCCGCCAGGGTAGTTTCATCGAGCTGCGCAAAGTCTGGCTCCCAAATCCCGTTCCATTGCGCGGGTGCGGCGGCTCTGGAAGACGGGATGGGAACAGTCGCTGCATCGGATCGAGCCGCTGGTGCCAGCGCCGATGCTGTCGTATTCGGCGGCGTCGCGTCGGCGGCGGCCAAGAGAAGTCGGGGAGGAAGGGAAGCATCGGGCGACCCGGCGAGGTCGCGTCCGCTAGCGGCGGGAACCGTCATGCTCGCGGAACGGATGGAACGAGGCTCCGGAACGCGATTCTCTGACGCGAACGACACGCTGGGCGAAGGCCGGTTCCGCGTGCTCCCCTCTCCGGCCCCGGTTTCCGGTCGGTCCCGGGGCGCGCCAGTGTAGGCGGGACCTGGAATAACCGCGTGCGTCCCGGGAGGCACGTCCCAGCCCGCCTCACCGGTCAGGCGAAGCGTCAGCCCCCGTGGACCAGTGAGCACGACTCCTGCTGGAGGGCTGAGCCCTTCGACCGCGTTCGATGCTGCCTGGACGAGCGGAGGCAACTCCAGCAGGAGTCGCCTGTCTATTCGGCGCGGTGGCGTTGGCTTCGGGCGCGCGCCGTCCACCAGGTTCCGCAGAGCACGCGAATCGTCTTTTGCCCAGAAGGATGCGTCGTATCGGTCGTAGACGCTCTCTGCCGCATCGTTCTGCCCGGAAGCGATCAGCATGCGAACGAAGTTGGCCGCGATCCGGGGATGCGCCGCGGGACTTTGGAGCGCTTCGGTGTAATGGGATTGGGCAGTCTCGTAGTCGCCTTCGAGTACGGCGGCGACGGCGAGTCCGTTCTCGATCCACATGACGGACGACCCGTCCCGCAGGTATGTTCGCGCATCCAGCAGGTGTTTTCTCGCCGCCTGCGTATTCCCGAGCGCCAGCGCCGCACGCCCGGCGCCAAGAAGCGCCTCTCCCCTCATGGCCGGCGAGTGCTGCGCCAGGTCCGCGGCTCGCAAAAACTGCTGGTGCGCCGCGTCCAGTTCATTGTTGTAAAGCGCGACGTAGCCCAGTCCCAGGATAGGCTCGGGAACGTCGTCGAAGCGCACGGCTAGCGAGGCGTACACGCGGCGGGCGACGGCCGGCTGTCCCGACGCAAGCGCGGCGGAAGCGACGGAGAGATGGTTCCGAAGCAGCTCGCTGGCGCCAGGCTCATCCGCCGTCTGGGACACCCCCGAACAGGCGGCAACCAGAATGAGCGTGGCAAGCGCGGCCGCCACGAGCATTCGTCTCACGGAGGAGGAGCGCGAAGCCGCATCGGGGAAGCGTGCGGCTAGACAGCGACGACGAGCGGATCCGACGTTCACGTTGCTCGCCTCTCGGGACCGCGGTGAACCGGTGACCGGAATATCAGACGCAATCCGCATGTCGGATCGAGTTCCCAGAGAATCGTGAAGTCCAGGCATCGACCAGGGCATCGACGGAGCCGTCGAGGCGCGCCTGGATGGTTACGTGTTCCTCCTTTGTGCTCGTGTGCGCGGCCGATTCGACGGGATATCCGAGCCGCTGCAGGCTGGCGATGCGGCGTTCCACATTCGCTCTGCTGGCGTACACGCCGAGCGAGACCGCGTTCCTCAGCTCTCCCTCAAGAATGACCGCGACGTCGCGTATGCCCCGGCTCCTGAGCTCGCGCACGGTTCGAAGTGCGCTCTTGCGGCTGTCCGAGGGTGGGATGTAGACCACGTGGCTGTTGATCGTCTGGCGGGAATCAGTGGTAATCGCGAGTATTTCCGCCCCTCGGGAACGCAGCCATCGCCGGGCGTCCTCGGCGGCGTCGCGGTTCTCGAACTCTCCCACCGATACACAGGCGGCAGCGGAGGCGGCCATGGCAGCTGACGGGCTCTCGCGCACTTCGCCAGCCGCCCGCTCCGCGGTCTGCGCCCTGGCCCCCACCGTTGCGGGCGCCGCAGACGCGACCGGCTTCGACTCCCGGGGTGAGGCTGGGCGGACTCGCCGGTCGCGTTCCCGGACCACAGTCGTGCCGAAGCCGAGCTCACGGGCGCGGGC
>WTGR01000804.1 GCA_011523485.1 Acidobacteriota bacterium | reverse complement strand
CCTCCATCTGGTCCGGCGTGACCAGTCCGGCGTGGTTGTCCTTGTGGCCGGCGAACGGCAGGCCGTAGCCCTTGATGGTGTAGGCGATGAACGCGGTGGGCCGGTCGTCCCCCACGGCGCGGAAGGCGTCGCGCAGGGTGGCGAGATCGTGCCCGCCCAGGTTGGTCATCAACCGTCCGAGCGCGTCGTCGTCGTGCTCGTCGAGCAGTGCTCGAATGCCGTGGGTGTCCCCCAGATCGCGCTGCAGCTCGTCGCGCCAGGCCGCACCGCCCTTGTAGGCCAGGGCCGAGTAGCGCGAGTTCTCCGCCGAGTCGATCCACCGCCGCAGCGCGTCCCCGCCGGGCCGCTCGAAGGCGGCGGTCAGCAGGCGTCCGTACTTGAGCACCTCCACCCGCCAGTCGAGGTTGCGGAAGACGGTCTCCAGCCGGTCCGAGAAGCGCTCGACCATCACCGCGTCGAGACTCTGGCGGTTGTAGTCGATGACCCACCAGACGTTGCGGACGTCGTGCTTCCATGACTCGACGAGCGCCTCGAAGATGTTCCCCTCGTCGAACTCGGCGTCGCCGGCGATGGCGATCATGCGGCCCGTGGGACGCTCGGCGCCGAACCGCTTCAGCCGCACGTAGTCCTGGACCAGCGCGGCGAAGCTGGTCATCGCCACGCCGAGGCCGACCGAGCCGGTGGAGAAGTCGACGTCGTCGGCGTCCTTCGTGCGCGACGGGTACGACTGCGCGCCGCCGAACCCGCGGAAGCGGGCGAGCTGATCCTGGGTCTGGTTGCCCAGCAGGTACTGGATGGCGTGGAACACCGGGCTCGCGTGCGGCTTCACCGCCACCCGGTCCACCGGCCGCAGGGCGTCGAAGTACAGGGTCGTCATCAGCGCCGCCACCGACGCGCACGATGCCTGGTGGCCGCCGACCTTCAGCCCGTCGCGAGAGGGGCGGAGGTGGTTGGCGTTGTGGATCATCCAGACGGCCAGCCACAGGACCTTGCGCTCGAGCGCGCGGAGGCAGCGCAGATCGGACGCGGAGCCCTCGCGCTGAGAGGCATCGGGAGAAGTCGCGGGGATCGCCATCGAGGCTAGGATGCCTCACGCTCGACGGTGCGGACAAGTGCCTTCGCCGTTCGTCAGGCCGGACGCAACTCGATATCGCGGATCTGCGTCAGCGGCAGGGCGCTGATGTTGTCGGTCAGGAAGTACTCGCGGTCGCCGGGGTAGACGACCCAGAGGTGCTCGAGTCCCAGGTCGTCGATGACGACGTGCATCGACCTGGTCGTGCGCGGGCCGTCGGCGCACTTGAATTCGAAGCCCCAACGCCGGCCATGCCGCAGCAGCAGGAGATCCAGCTCTGCGCCCCGCTGCGTACCGTAGAAGTACGCCTCGCGCTCGCCGTGCGCGAGCAGCGTCTGCTCCAGGGCGAACCCTTCCCAGCTTGCGCCGTAGCGAGGATGCAGCGGCAGTTCCCGCCGGTCTTCCAGGCCGAGCAGAAAATGCAGAATCCCGCTGTCCCGCAGGTAGATCTTGGGCGACCGGACGAGGCGCTTGCCCAGGTTCTCGAACCAGGGCGGCAGCACGCGGAGCATGAAGGCGCCCGCCAGCAGGTCGCGGTAGTGGTTCACCGTCGTCGCGCTCACGCCCATCGAGCGCGCCAGCTCCGCCGCGTTCCAGGTCTGTCCGTGCACGTGCGCCAGCATGCGCCAGAAGCGGCCCAACGCGTCCGGAGAGACCCTCGACCCCAGCCCCCGGATGTCCCGCTCCAGGAAAGTGCGCGTGAACGACTGCATCCAGCGCGTCCAGGCCGCGGCGGAAGGGGCCAGCCAGGCTCGCGGAAACCCGCCTCGCATCCACAAGCGATCCTGGTGCTCCAGACCGACCTCGGCCAGCGAGAACCCGCCCACCTCGACGAAGAACATGCGTCCGGCCAGCGTCTCGGACACCCCCTGGACGAGGTCCAGGGAGGCGCTGCCGAGCAGCAGGAAGACGGCGCGGCGGTCCGGATCGTCGCAAATCGGCCGGAGCAACTCGAGCAGCTCCGGCTTCCGCTGCACCTCGTCAATCACGACCAGGCCCTCGCGGTCCCGAAGCACTCTCTCCGGAGTGGCGGACAGCGCTTCGCGAGTGGCGGCAACCTCCAGATCGAAAACCGTGGATGGATCGGGCCAGGACGCCGCCACCTGCCGCGCCAGCGTCGTCTTGCCGACCTGCCGAGCTCCCAGCAGGGTGACCACGGGCGCCTCGGAGAGTCCCGTGGTGGTGGCGGCGAGCAGATCTGGACGGGTTATTTGTTGCAAATCACATTTTCCTGATGTGATCTTCAACGATTATACGTGGCCTGGGAGTCGCATGGGGTAGGATGCCTCACGCGCTCCGCATCGGGCGCCACTACCCCACGGGAGAACGACGATGACCGATCCGACCGCCGGGCGCCGCCGGTACACCCGACGCGAAGCTCTCGGCCTCCTCGGCACCGCCGCGGCGTCCGGCGCCGGGGCCGCGGCTCTCGGCGCCGCCCTGCCGCCGCTCCAGGCCCAGCAGACGTTCACGAGCGCGGAGCCGCCCGACTTTCCCGCGGGCGCGATCATTCGCACGCTGCAGGGCGATGTCGACCCGGTGGACCTGGCCGAGGGCGCGACCCTGTTCCACGAGCACGTCGGCCGCGCCGACGTCGATCTCGCGGTCGAGGAGCTGGCCGCCTGCGCCTTCGACGGGCTCGGTTGCATCGTCGACGCGGCGACCGGCCGCCGGACGCCGGAGCAGGTTGAGCACCTGAACGCCATCGCCGCCCGCAGCGAGGTGCGCATCGTGATGGCCGGCG
>WTGR01000621.1 GCA_011523485.1 Acidobacteriota bacterium | reverse complement strand
CCCCCGGCCCCCCTCCCGCCGCCGTCTCCCGGTCGGATTCGGCGCCGCCAACGAGCACGTGTGGGGCTGTTGACATACGATGATGCCTTATGAGACCCTACTTAGTCGGGCAACAGGAGGACATTCAGTGCCGAAGCGCAAGGTCACGATCAGCATGGACGAAGACGCGCACGCGAACCTGGAACGCCTAGCGCGGGCGCCGTTCACCGTCTCGGGAATCTTGAACATGGCGGCAGGTGCGTTGAGGCGCGACGACATTGTGAGGCTGATCTGCGAAGGCGACTTCGATCGAGAAGTTGGGTCCGCTGACGATCGACTTCGAAACCTGCTGGAAGAGCACGAACGCGAGATTCGTCGACGCATCGGCGACTATCCGCGTAACGTCCCGGAAGAGGACGCACGGCAAGAAGTCATGCAGGCGGTGGCCGACGACCACTGGAACGAAGTTCGTGAACTGATCACAGAGATCACTGAGCGGGTTCAAGACGACATCGCTGCCGAGGAACGGAGGTGATGAACAAGACGATGGTTCTGGATTTCGCCGTGTTTTACGGGACGATGGCCAGACTGGTCGTCGGCTGGGCACTGCGCCCTCCGAGGGGGCGGTCCGCCCGCGTGATCATGCACCCGCTCCTTCCACACGTGTCGTTTTCGGCGGGTGGCCAAGCTTCACCCACTAGTCATGTGCGACTAGAGCCTCTCTATGTCTGGTTTGCGTGGTGATGCCTTGGTCTCAGTTCTCAGTGTCCTTCTTTGGTGGTCATGTCGGTCTCGTGGCAGGGGCCGTTGACGACTCTAGGGAAGAGTCATGGACGACCAGTCCATGAGGCTTGCCAGCACCCGATTTTAGGCCCGATACTGCAATCGATGACCAGGAACTTTGCAGCCTGAGAGGAGGAGTGAGAGACGATGACGGGAACAGCCAGCAACGTCGTGCCGATACGCCCCGCCAGCACGACGACACGCGCGCCGGAGAAGGCGCGGGAATCTGAGAAAAAATGGGGCAAGAAGGTCATGGCGCTCGGCTTCTGCGTCGTACCGTCGCTGTTACTGCGAGCGCAGCGGCGGTTGGGGCTCAATCCGACGGAGCTCGCCGTGCTGATGCAACTCTGTGACTTTTGGTGGGAGAACGGCCGGAAGCCCTACCCGGGCAAGAAGCTCCTGAGCCGGCGTTTGGGTCTCAGCCCCCGTCAAGTGCAGCGGTACATGGAGCGTCTGGAGACCGCGGGACTGATCAAGCGAGTTGAGCGACGAGCTGCTCACGGCGGAAAACAGACCAACATCTACGATCTCTCTGGGCTGGTGGAGCGCTTGAAGAAACTGGAACCCGAATTCAGTGCCGTGGAGGAAGAAGCGAAGGCCAGTCGGGAAGCGGTTACCAAGCCTAGGCACTCGCGATCTAGGTCCAAGGTGAAGCCGGCTCAGCCCGGAAAAAGCTGAACCCCGGGCGCATACCAGAACGGCAGAGGCGGACCCGGGGCGTACAAAATGACTATAGCGCTAAACGAGGGAGGAGTCAAGCTCTTCTCCTACACAGAGGACATCTTGAACGACCTGGAGGTGTCGTTGTCTCCGGGACGCATGAACACGTACCTCAACGCCGTTGGGGGGGACCGAGAGAAGGCATTCCATCTGTACGCGTGGAACACGGCCACAGGCGCCGCGTTCTACGGCCCGCTGCAGGGGCTGGAGGTCGCATTGCGGAACGCGATTCACCGGCAGCTCACCGTGTGCTACGGTGCGACTTGGTACGACAACCCTGCAGCGGGGCTCGATGCGCGGTGTCTCGAGCGGATTGCCAACGCAAGGCAGGAGCTGGTGCGCGCTGGCCATGCAGCGGGACCGTCTCGAATTGTAGCCGCGCTCTCTTTCGGGTTCTGGATTTCGTTGCTGGGTCCCGGCGGCCGCCTCGACCTCGCTGGCCGCAGGGCGGACTACGAGAAGACACTCTGGAGACCAGCGCTCCGTAGAGCGTTTCCTCACCGCACGTCCCTGACCCGCAAGCAAGCCCGCAGGCCGTTGGACGGCCTGCGAACGTTGAGGAATCGGATCGCCCACCATGAGCCGATTTTTGCGAGGCACTTGAGTCAGGATCACCAGTGCATTCTCGATGTGACCGGTTGGATTTCACCAAGGGTGCGAACGTGGATTGAGAGTCATAGCCGTGTCCCCGCGCTGCTCTCGAACTACGCAGCGGACATCTATTTTTGAGGCACTTCTTCGCCCACGGCAGCATGATCGAGAGCACAACCATCGTGAAGGTGGGACGGCTTCGGTGCTCACACCCGCGTCCTGCGCGCGACGTCGTCGACATTCGTCCGAGTACACCCGGAACCGTTTCCGGAGAGCCTACGACCTGGTAGTCAACCGCGCGTACGGTCACTTTGGTATCCCGATTCACGGTCGTGAAAGCGTTGACGATCGCCACCCAGGGTACCGTTGCCGTCGTGCAGGGTGTCGCCGATCCTGACCTGGGTCAGCGAATCCGGCAGCCACGCCGGACCGGCGCACGACGCAGGTGACCTCTGCTGTCAACCCTGCAGCGGATGATCAGGTCACGCTCGCTGCATGCCACCCATCGCGCGCAGACCAAGGCCGGCACGGCCAACCCGCGCGCCCCAGACGGCGCAGCACACGGGCCCATCGGATCGCGACATCGCCGACATCGCGCAAAGTCGTAGGCCGCCCCCGCGGGCGGTTCCTCTCTGTGGTCGGGCGTGCGGGTGGGAAGGCCTCTGGCCCTGGGCGGTCCACCTGCTCGGGGCCGCCGGTGCCGGCGGCCCGCTGATCGTCCGCCCGCGCCCCGTCGACGCCGA
>WTGR01000086.1 GCA_011523485.1 Acidobacteriota bacterium | reverse complement strand
GACGATAACACATCAACTCTTATAAATCACTACTTTATTTTGGCGAGAAGCCTTACCGGCGATAGACTCCTCCGAGACCTCGCCGCTGCCGAGCGCGTTGCGCACCACGGACTCCTCTGGGCTGTCGACGAGATGGCCAATGCTCGCGCAGCAACACATACTCAGCTCTGCTGCGGGCTCCGTCGAATTCGCGATCATCCCCGTTGTCGCCTGCCCGAACGGGAAGTTCGGAAGCGCCTGTCGCGCTATTGCCCCCGATAGACTGCTCCTGCTCGTCGAGATCCTGACGAAAGGGGAGCGACGACCCGCCAAGCGGAAATAGGGCGATTGACTGGCCCCACCGGAAACCGAACTGGAACGCTCAATCCGGCTAAGCGCGCGTGCGCCTCACCGCCCTGATCTCGCGTTCGATATCGGCGTTCGCGAGATCGGCGGCACCGGTCTCGGCCGCGCGCCGAATCTCCCGGACGGCCTTGCGCGCCCGCGCGAAGACAACCTCGCGGACCTCCTCGATCGGCGCGTCGCTTGTGGGAACGATGGTGCTGCGAGGGACTCCGTCCTTGGTGATCACGATGGGCTCCCCACTATCGAGGTTGGCCATCGTCAGACTCATCCCCACGACTTGCGACAGCCTCGGCGAGCCACCTGTCGTGATCGACCGACACCGGCACGTCCTCGGGTGGTCGCGGGTCGATACCCATGCCGACGAAGGTGAAGTCGTCGATGGTCTGTTTCCGGTGCTGCGACCGGTCGGCCGCTTTGAACGCCTCGGACAACGTTAGCTACTGCTCCACCACCGGCTCCCGGGCGCCAAGGGCGCGCAGCAGCTCCGCCGTGCTCTCCGATGGCGCGTTGGCGTTGCCGTACTCGACGAGGTAGAGCGGCGTGCGGCCGCGGTTGTCCTCGGCGTTGACGTCGGCGCCCTGGTCGACGAGGAGCTGGATGACCCCGTCCTCCCACATCGCGGCCGCCCCGTGGAGGGCGGTGGTGCCTGCCGGTGTGACCGCCGCGACGTCGGCGCCCAGCTCGATGAGCAGCGCCACGGTCTCGATGACCCGATGGTCAGCCGGGCGGCGCGCGTCGTTCTCACCGAGCCCGGCGGCAACCATGAGCGGCGTGGTGCCGAACGCGTTCGGAACAAACGGATCGGCCCCGGCATCGAGCAGCAACCGCATCATCTCCAGGTTCGCGGCGCGGGCGGCGAGCCAGAACGGGGTGGCCCCCTTGTAAGGCCTGCGCGAGATGTAGTCGCCGCGCAGGGCGGCCACGGGATTGGTGAATCGGGCGTCGATGTCGGCGCCCGCTTCGATCAGAGCCGCCGCGAGCCGCGGCCTGTTGGTCTCGACCGCCGCATGCAGGGCGGTGCGGCCGAGCCGGTCCGCGGCGGCCACGTCCGCGCCCCGCTCGATGAGGTAGAGCGCCGTCTCCTCGTGACCGCTGGCGTACGGGATGATCCGCCAGTCGATGCCGGCCAGCGCGTCCGTGCTGCGGCTGGCGACGAGCAGCGGCGTGCTGCCGTCGATGGCCCGCGCCTCCAGATCGGCGCCTGCCTCCAGCAGGAGCTGCACTGTCTCCAGGTCACCGGCGCGGGCCGCGAACATCAACGCCGTGAACCGGCCGGTCGTCCGGGCTCGCACGCCTCCCCCGGACTCCAGCAGCCGGCGCGCCACGTCGGAATGCCCGCCCGCGGCGGCCCACATCAGCGCGGTCTGGCCCCGCTCGTGCTCGGCGAGCCGTGCGTCGGCGCCGCGCTCCAGCAACCGGGCGATGATGGTCCCCAGCCCGTGCCGTGCCGCCGTCATGAGCATCGTCTCGCCGGTAGTGAGACTGGCGTTCGGATCGGCGCCGGCCTCGATGAGCCGCAACGCGACATCGACGTTCGCGCTGTCGAGCGCGATCCAAAGGGGCGGCACGCCGAGATCGTTGAGGGCGTCGACTTCGGCGCCAGCCGCGATCAGCCGGCCGACCGTCTCCGCTTCGTTCCAGTGCGCGGCCCAGTGCAGCGCCGTGGCGCCGTCCGGCTGGGTTGCCGTGACATCCGCACCCGCGTCCACCAGCGCGCTCACCGCTTCCCAGTCCTGGCGCTCGGCCGCCTCGACGACGCGGAGGCCATCATCGGCGCCCGCCGCCGGCGCCGGGACACCGTAGACTGCAAGAAGGAAGAGAGCGGCCAGGAATCCGGCCCTGACGTGGCTGCGCATCAGATCTGTCTCCGTTTCCAAGTGCGGGCCGCGACGGCCAGGAACCAGACGGACGCGACCGCGACCATCGCCCACTCCAGCAGGAAACTCGGCTCGACGCCGGTCGTGATGTCGTCGAGGGCCAGGAGCACCAGCAGCGCCACCAGGCACGTGACGACTCGGCCGGCGTACCTCCGCAAGCGAGCCGGCGTCTCCGCGGAGACCGGATCGCTCATCGTCATGCTCCTCCGCTGCGCAGGCATCCGAGCCCCGCACCGCTCGTCGACGCGGCGCGGGGACTCCGGCGCGGAACGCTAGACGCCCGACAGCTCCCTCAGCTCCCCGGTGCTGTCGCCGATCGACTCCGGATGCACGCCCAGCTTCCCGAGCACGCTCATGAACAGGTTCGTCACCGGCGGGTCGTCGTGGTAGCTGAAGTGCCGCCCACCCTTGAGCGTCCCCGAGCCGCCGCCCGCCAACACCATCGGCAGCTTGTGGTGGTTGTGCGTGTTGCCGTTGCTCATCCCCGCGCCGTACATCACCATCGCGTGGTCGAGCAGCGAGCCGTCGCCGTCCTCGGTCGCGGCGAGGCGCCCGAGGTAGTACGAGAACAGCTCGGCGTGGTAGGTGTTCACCCGGAT
>WTGR01000299.1 GCA_011523485.1 Acidobacteriota bacterium | reverse complement strand
CGTCGTAGGAGAAGTTGGTGTGCGTGTGGAGGTCGCCGAAGTAGACGTTGCGCAGCGGGTTGGGGGCCGTCGCGGCGGCGCCGGCCGATTCGGCGCCACCGGCGGTTGCGGCGGCGCTCTGCGGCCCCGCGGCGGCGACGCGACCCTCGTCGCCGCCGCAGCCGGCAAGCGTCAGCCCCAGCAGCCCGACAGCGCCGAGTCGTGCGGCAATTCGTCGACGGGGTGCGAGCGAGTCTCCTGAACGGTGGTCGTGACGCGGCATGACACCTCCAACGCGGTCCGAGCAGGTGCGGCGATCACGGCGCGGCCGACACCATCGACAGCACCCGTTCGACGAACCAGTAGGCGGAAACCGTGCCCATGACGTAGATCGGCGTCTGCACGGCGAACGCGGGCACCGGGACCCGCCAGATTCTAACCGTTTGCAGCAGCGCCAGCAGCGCGCCGACGATGGCGAGCTGTCCGATCTCGACGCCGACGTTGAACAGCAGCAGGGCCATCGCGCGGGCCGATTCGGGGAGCCCGATCTCGGCCAGCGCGCCGGCGAACCCGAAGCCGTGCAACAGACCGAAACCGAAGGCGATCGCCCATGGCGAGCGCGCCATCGCCGACCGTTCTCGCCGCGCGCCGCGGGCCAGCTCGACGGCCAGGAACAGGATGCTGAGCGCGATCACGGCCTCGACCGGCCGCTGCGAAAGCCTGACGATCCCCAGCGACGACAACGCCAGGGTGACGCTGTGCGCCGCGGTGAACGCCGTCACGACCTGCACGAGTTGCAGCGGCCGGCGTACGAAGAACAACAGGCCCACGACGAACAGGATGTGGTCGAATCCGAACAGCAGGTGTTCGATGCCGAGCACCAGGTAGGTGGGTACCGATGCCCCGCCGGCCGACTCCGCGGACAGCACCACGCGCGGCGCCTCCGAGCGGAGCAGGTGATCGACGGACGTCCCGTCCAGCAGGCGCGCCCGGAGCAGGACGTCGGTAAGCGTGCGCGGCAGGCCGTCGATGGAGACCTCCGCGCCCGCGAGCCCGGTGTCGCCGCAGGTCAGCGTCCAGCGCTCGATGAGCGCAGCCGCCGTCAGGTCGGGGAGCGCGCGGCCGCTCTCCCGGCAGTGCGCGGGGAATCGTGGCGCGATCGGCAGGCGGAGGACGAGTCCGGGGTCGTCGTCCGGCAGGATCGGCTGCTTCCAGAGCACCTCGAAGCGTCCGGCGGATGCCTCCGTCACCTCGAGGTAGGCGGGCCGCACTTCGTGGGCGGCGAGAGCTGCGGGGAGGGCGAGCGATGCCAGGAGAACCAACGGCAGGCAGCGCCCGGCGCGGTGTGCGGGCCGCGGCTTCGCGATTGCCCATGTCGAAGCGGACATGTCCCTACGGTCGCTCCGCGGCGGGCGTCCGGACGTCGTAGCGTTCCCGCAGCGCCCGCAACGCGGCCCGATTCCGATCCCGACGCTGCGCCGCCACCAGATCCGGGACGACCCGCTCCCGCAAGTCGTCGAGCGCCGGACGCCGCGGCGTCCTTCTGTTCAGCACCTGGACCAGGTGCGTACCGAGCGCGGAATCGAGCGGCCCGTGCCACTCCCCGGCCGGAAGGCCGTCGAGCGCCGCCGCGAAGTCTGCCCCGAACAGTTCCGCGATCTCCCTGTCGGTCCGGTCCGTGTACTCTCTCAGCAGCGAGAACGGATCGCCGGCCCGTCTCCAGCCGTCCGCTCCGTCGCGCACCACGCGAAGCAGATCCGCCGCGTCGCGCTGCGGGTCCGCCCGCCGGTCGCCGCTCACATAGACGTGCCGGAAGGTCGTCCGCTGCGGCTCGCGGTACCGCTCGGCTTGCGCCGCGAAGTAGGCTTCCACCTCGCGGGCGCCGGGTGCCGGCAGTTGTGCATTGTCCTCCAGCATGAAGGTCATCTTCTCGGCGAGCCGGCGGCGGATGATCGGGTCGTCGCGGTCGAGGCCCAGCCGCAGCGCCTCGCGATAGAGAATCTCTTCCCGGACCGCCTCGTCGAGCAGGCCCTGCAGTTCCCGATCGGTCGGCGGCCGGCCCCACTGCGCGTCCCAACGGGCGCGGAGCGCGTCCACCTGCTCGCCGGTGACCGTGACGACACGCTCCTCGCTGTTCCCGTCCGCCAGCCAGCGCTCGACGGCGAAGAGGCCGACCCCCAGCACGAGAAAGACCAGCAGTGGTGATCGGCTCGGGGACGGAGTCATTGGAGAGCGCCGCGAGGCCCCTGCCGTTGTGCCGGAGCCGGGTCGGGTGCCTGCGCGGTCGGTACGAATGGTCGGGGCGCCGAGGTTCGAACTCGGGACCTCCTGCTCCCAAAGCAGGCGCGCTACCGGACTGCGCCACGCCCCGCCGGCCAGCGTCGTTTCGAACGCCGTCAGACACGCTACCACATCCGGCGCCCCGCCGGTGACCGGTGGAGCCGGTTACCGGCGGTGATCGAAGACGTGCTCGACTTCGACCACCTTGGCGCCCGCGACCGTGGCGACGTTGTCGCCGGCGAGGCGCTCGCCGAATGCGCCGTAGCGCGCCTCGACCTCCGGAGACTGCGGGGGCAGGGGGAACTGCACCACGATGCGTACGCTGCCGCGCGGCCAGTTGAACGTGTTGATCCGCGTCCAGAAGTGGCCCTGCGTTACCGACGCCCGTCCGGACTCGATCAGGTTGGTGGCCGGCCACTCGTCCGCGGGCGTGGTGTCGCTCATCTCGTGCGCCACCTGGTAGTCGACGAACGCCCCGTCGGGCAGGTCGGTCGTACCCTCGATCCAGAGCTGCCGCCACTCGGAGCGGTGCTCGACGACGAGCTGCACGGTCTCCATCCCCGACGCGGCATCGGAGGACGCGCCTCCGGCGCCGCACGCGGCGGTCAGACAGGTCGCGAGCAGGACGAGCGGGAACGGTGTTGGCGCCACGCGCGGCCGCTGGCTCCGCATGAAGACATTATAGTGGGCGCCGATGGAGCTCCTGCAGCGGCGGCCGGTCGTCGGGGTGATGGGGTCCGGCCGCGAGCCGCACGTGGAGCGCGCCCGCCGCGTGGGCGAGTGGATCGCGCGGGCCGGGTATCACCTGCTGACGGGCGGCGGAGCGGGCGTGATGGCCGCGGTCACCGAGGCATTCGTCGGCGTGGAGGAGCGCCGCGGCCTCGCCATCGGCATTCTGCCTGCCGCGGGGGGCGACAGCGCCGGCGCCGCGCGGCCGGGGTATCCGAATCCGTGGGTGGAGATCGCCGTTCGCACGCATCTGCCCGACGTCGGCGCGCACGGCGCCGGTCCGGGCTCGCGGAACCACCTGAACGTGCTCTCCTCGGACGTCGTCATCGTCCTGCCCGGATCGGCCGGCACGGCGAGCGAGGCTCGCCTGGCGGTCCTCTACGGACGTCCATGCATCGCGTGGCTGGCAGACCGCGGTGACGTGCCCGGGCTGCCGGATGCCGTGCCCGTGGAGTCCGGGTTCCCGGCGGTCGAGGCCTTCGTCCGGGCGGCGTGTCGGTCAGCCGCGGGCGATCAGGGTTCCGGGACCGGCATGCGGTAGGGCCGGAAGGTGAGGAAGAGGCGGATGCGCCCCTCGATGGCCGGGACGAGCCGGGCGAAGGCGGTGCCGCGGGCCGCCTCGGCGGCACGGCGCGCCGTCGACAACGCGTCGTCGAAGCGGCCCACCGCGGCGTAGGCCACCGCGAGCGCATCGAGGACCTCCGGGTGGTCGCCGCCGATCAGTGCGACCGCCTGCTGGGCCAGCGAGAGGGCCTCGGACGACGAGCGGATCGTCGCGTCGGGCGCCGCCGCCCGCAGCCAGGACAGACCGACCAGCGCCAGGGGAATCCGCGGGTTCAGGTCGAGGGCGCGCCGGTAGTGGGTGACCCCGCCGGCGAGATCGTCGGTGGCGACGAGGGCGCGCGCGAGGTTGGTGTGCACGTCCGGGTCGTCGGGCGTGAGGGTGAGCGCCTCGCGGAACTGGGTTATCGCCTCCTCGGTCTCCCCCGTCGAGAGCAGCGCGTTCGCCAGGTTGTAGTGGGCGCTGGCGTCCCGCGTTCCGAACTGCAGCGCGAGGCGGTAGTAGACGATCGCGTCGCCCAGCGAGCCGGTGGCGGCGAGCAGGGCACCCAGGTTGTTGTGCGCGGCGGCGTACTGCGGCCGCAGGGCCACCGCCTCGCGGAACGCGTCGATGGCGCCTGCCGTATCGCCTTCCACGACCAGCAGCGAGCCCAGGTTGTAGTGCGCCGTCGCGTGCTCCGGGGCCAGGGTCAGCGCCCGGTCCAGGTGCTGCCGGGCCAGTTCTCGCTGGCCCAGGGTGAGGTAACGGGCCGCCAGGTCGGTGTGGCTCCGGTAGTCGTCCGGATCCACCCGCAGCATCGCCTGCAGGCCGAGCAGGTCGTTGCGGGCCTGCTTCAGGCTCAGGGTCCGGACGAGCTCCGCTTCGTCGTCGGGACTGACGGGCACGGCCTGCAGGAAGGCCTCGGCTCGCACGGAGTTGTCGTCCGGGGTGTACCGCACGCGGACTGGCGGGATCGCCGGGGCGTGCGGATGCGCGCCCGAATTGTCGAAGCTGAACTGCGCTCGCAACAGGGTCCCCGCGGGCAGGCGCACCGGCTCCGCGTAGCGGTAGCCGTCCTGCCAGTCGAAGCGCCAGTCGTCGATGCGCAGCAGGCCCCGAGCGGGCTCTCCGGGAACCTCGGCCATGACTTCGACCGCCCTGCCCAGGCGGTGCATGTAGGCGAAGACGCCGGTCACGTCGACCGCGACAGGCAGGATGTAGCGGTCCTCGACGACGTGCGCAGGCTCGCCGGCCGGGATGTCGAGCGCCGGCGCGTCGAGTATCACGCCCAGCGCTCGCCGCGCCGGCGGATCGTCCGCGAAGTACAGTCCGATGGAGGCCCGTACGTCGACCGGCTGTCCGCGCGACCGGAGGCCGAGTTGCAGCAGGAGGTCGGTGCCCGGATCGAGTTGCCACGCGAGGTTCGCCGCGGCCGGAGCGGTCCGGCGCCCGCCGGCCCAGACCAGGAAGTCGCCGGGGGGGAAACGCCCGTGGTCGGGGGCGAGGCCGGGATAGCCCGGAGCCTCCTGCTCCTCCTGAAGCCGGCTCCCGGTTGCGGTGTCGTCCAGCGTCACCTGGGCGCGTTGCAGGACGGCTTGCGCCGCCGGGTCCGTTCGGACATCCACGGCGCGCACCCAGCGGGGCGCGGCGATCTCCACCGGCAGCGCGAAGTTGCGGTACTCGACGCCGTTGCCCGCCGCCACGGTGTAGGCAGCGGGCATCGAAACGACGAGGTCCGGCTCTCCGAGCGGCCACTCGACGCCTGGCGCGGGCGGCGCCGCGCCGCGCCCGCTGCCGGCCGGGGCGCCGGCTGCGGCCCAGCGCCGGAGAAGGTCGACATCGGCGCCGGTGAGTCGCGGTTCGCCCTCGAAGGCGCTCGCCGCATAGGCCTGCGCCGGCTGCCAGGGGGGCATCCGACGCGCGACGACCATCTCCGCGATCCGCTCGGCGCGCGCCCGCGCCTCGTCGTAGGTGGCCAGGCTGAACGGGCCCAGGCCGCCCGGACGGTGGCAGCGGACACAGTTCTCGCTCAGCAGCGGCGCCACGTCGTCATAGGTCACTGCGGCCTGGCCGGCCGCGAGCGCCGGGACGGCCCCGCCGATGAAAACGGCGAGTGCGGACAGTCGCGCAGGGACCCGGCTTCGCATGGCGTTCATTGGCTGCTCTGCACGATCCGGCCGTCAGGCGTGGACCGCGCCCTGCTGGAGTTGCCGCCGCGCCGCCGCCAGCGCCACCGCGGTGACGAACACAGGCATGGCCCGGTCGATCTCGTCGAGCGACGGGTAGGTCGGCGCGAGCCGGATGTTGGAGTCGCGCGGGTCCCGCCCGTGCGGGAAGGTCGCCCCGGCGGGGGTCAGCTTCACCCCCGCCTCGCCGGCCAGCCTGACGATCTCGGCGGCCAGTCCCTCCGGCACGTCGACGGAGAGGAAGTAGCCGCCGCGCGGCCGGCTCCACGAGGCCAGGCCGTCGGCCGCAAGCCCGGCTTCCAGGTGGTGGAGCACGCGCTCGAACTTCGGCCGCACGATCGCCGCCTGCCGCCGCATGTGCGCGCGGACCCCGTCGCCGTCCCGCAGGAAGCGGACGTGGCGGAGCTGGTTGATCTTGTCGGGGCCGATTGTCTGCACCCCGAGGAATCTGCTGAACGACGCGAGGTTGGCGGCCGAGGCCGCCATGAACGCGATGCCGGCTCCCGCGCGGGTGATCTTCGAGGTGGACGCGAACAGGACCGCGCTGTCCTCGGTGCCCGCCGCGCGGCAGCGTTCCATCAGGTTCGCCAGCACGGGGGGATCGTCATCGAAGTCGTGCACCGCGTACGCGTTGTCCCACAGGATGCGGAAGTGGGGGCCGGCCCGCCGCGCCAGGTGCGCAAATCGCTCTACCACCTCGTCCGAGTAGACGTCTCCGGTCGGATTCGAGTACTTCGGCACGCACCAGATGCCCTTGATGCACGGGTCGTCCGCGACGAGCGCTTCGACACGGTCCATGTCGGGCCCGCCGCCGGCGATCGGCACGTTGACCAGCTCGAAGCCGAGGCTCTCGGTGATCGTGAAATGCCGGTCGTAGCCCGGCACGACGCAGAGGAACCTCAGCGGTCCGGGCTCGCGCCGCCAGGCCGTCTCGGGGCCGAGCGGCCCGTTCAGCCAGGCGTGCAGCAGGTACTGGTGCATGAACGTGAGGCTGGCGTTCCCCCCGGCGATGGTCTCCTCCGGCCGCACGCCGAGCAGCTCGGCGCCGAGGCGGCGAGCCTCCGGGATGCCGAGCAGGCCGCCGTAGTTGCGGGCGTCCGTGCCGTCGGCCAGGCGGTAGTCTCCGCCGAGCACGTCTTCGAGGCCATCCGAGAGGGCCACCTGATCGGGGCTCGGCTTGCCGCGGGTCAGATCGAGCGCGAGACCGGCGCGCTTCAGCGACTCGAACTCCGCGGACAGCGCGCGCTCGCGCGCTGCCAGGGCTTCGTGACTCAGACCGTCGAACATGACCTTCAATTATAGGGCGACCGGCGATCGGGGCAGACGCGACGGAAATAGAGAGACCGGGTGTTCCTGAAATTCCTTGCCCGGGCTGCGAAGCTACAGTAATGTAGTTACAGAAATGCATTGCTTCTTGCTGGCAACGTCGCACGAGAGGAGAGCGTATGAAGAAGGCGCCTGCTGACGTCAAGCGGCTGACCAGGGATCAGCGTGCGGAGCTGACGGCGCCGTCGGCGTTGCCCGATGACCGGATCGATACGAGCGACATTCCCGAGATTCTCGATTGGTCGGACGCCAGACGAGGTGTCTTCTATCGGCCGGTCAAGCAGCAGATCACGTTGCGCCTCGATGCCGATCTCGTGGCATGGTTCAAGAGACACGCGCCGGGGGGGCGCGGCTACCAGACCGAGATCAACCGTGCGTTGCGCGAATACGTCCTGCAGCGCGAACCCTCCGCTTGATGCGACTACGGCGTTCGGCCTCGCGGCCTCGCCGGCGCCCGGACCGCCTCGCTCACATCTGCCGGATCTCCGGCGTGAAGTGAAGGCGACTATAATTTGCAGTCGGTCGGCCGGATGCACGCGGTCGGACCTCGGATCCTTCGTCGCGGCCAGTATGGAAAACGACTCCTTGACCCGGGAACACGTGACGGGCCTCTACCGCCGCGGGTTGCTCGATCTCGTCTACGAGGCGGCCGGCGTGCACCGCCGCCATCACGATCCGGCGGCCGTGCAGTGCGCGTCGTTGCTGAGCGTGAAGACCGGCGGCTGCCCGGAGGACTGCGCGTACTGTCCGCAGTCGGCCCACTACGACACGGGTGTCGAGCCCACCGGACTGATGAGCGTGTCCGCGGTCGCGACCGCCGCGGCGCGGGCGCGGGCGGGCGGCGCCGACCGCTTCTGCATCGGCGCGGCGTGGCGGCAGGCGGCCGACGGCCCGGCGTTCGACCAGGTCGTCGAGATGGTCGGTGCGATCAAGGCGCTCGGGCTCGAGAGCTGCGCCACCCTCGGGATGCTCGATCTCAGTCAGGCCGAGCGGCTGCGCGCGGCGGGCCTCGACTACTACAACCACAATCTCGACACCGGCCGGGACTTCTACGAGTCGATCATCACCACGCGGAGCTACGACGACCGCCTCGCGACGCTGCGCCATGTCCGGGACGCCGGAATCAAGGTCTGCTGCGGCGGCATCCTCGGGATGGGCGAGAGCCACGACGACCGCATCGATCTCCTGTTCGAGCTCGCCCGGCAGCGCCCGCAGCCCGAGAGCGTGCCGATCAACACGCTCGTGGCGGTGGAGGGCACGCCGCTGGAACATCGCGACCCGGTTACCTGGGACGACGTCGTGCGGATGATCGCGACCGCCCGCATCCTGATGCCGGCGTCGAGGGTGCGTCTGAGCGCCGGTCGCATGCAGATGGGCGAGGTGACGCAGGCGCTCTGCTTCCTGGCCGGCGCGAACTCCATCTTTCTCGGCGACCGTCTCCTGACCACGCCGAATCCCGAGCCCGACGCGGATGCCGCGTTCCTGGAACGCCTCGGCCTGCACGGAGAGACCCCGGCCGCGGTGCGTGTGTAGGATTGCCGGCATGGGCCGCCGGGCACCAAGGCTGGCTCGCCTACCTGCTACGGTCCGGTCGGCTTGCGATCTTCGTCTTCGCTGGGGAAGAGCCGGTTCCAGTCGATGGCCGGCTCGACGACCGCGCCCGGGTCCCGTTCGGCGGACGGTGTCCAGTTGATCGAGCCCAGGCAGGCCACATCCGTGCAGCGAGCCAGCACGGACGCGTTGGTGGCCGCCGCCTCGTCCGCCGCGGAGGCATGGTTGAGCACGTAGCCACGCATCGTCAGCCCGCGTGCCGTCGCTGCCTCCAGCGTCAGCAGCGTGTGGTTGATGGCGCCGAGCTTCGAGTCGACCACGACGAGCAGCGGCAGACCGAGGTCGCTTGCGAGATCGGCCATCGAGTAGCGGTCCCGGATAGGGACGAGCAGACCGCCGGCGCCTTCGACGAGCGTGAGGTCGTGATGCTGCTCCACAACGCGGAACGCCGCGGCGATCACGGCGGGGTCGATGCGCACGTTCTCCAGGCGGGCGGCCACGTCGGGGGCGAGCGGCGCGTCGAGCCGGTACGGGCAGATGCGGTGGAGAGGGAGGTCGCTGCCGGCCGCCGCCCGCAGCGCGAGGGCATCGGCGGGTTGCCGGTCGATGGCGCCGCCGCAACCCGTCTCGATCGGCTTCAGCACGCCGACGCGCCGGCCCCGCGCACGCAACGCCGAGGCGATGCCGCGCGCGACGAACGTCTTGCCGACCCCGGTATCGGTGCCGGTGATGAAGAGGCCGGCCATCATGTGCCGGTGACTGCGGCGATGGCGTCCCGCACGACGGTCACGAGCCGGTCGATCTCCGCGCCGGTGATCGACAGCGGCGGCATCAGCACGACGACGTCGCCGAGGGGACGCACGATCACCCCGCGCCTGCGCGCCTCCGCCGTCACGCGGGCGCCCATCCGGTCGGCGGGAGGGTAGGGGCGCCGTGCGGCGGCGTCCGCCGCGAGCTCGATGCCGACCATGACCCCGCACTGCCGGACGTCGGCCACCTGCGGCAGCGGCGCCACCGCGTCCGCGAGAAGTTGTTCGAGGCGGGCGATCTTCGGACCGAGCCGGTCCAGCGTCCGGTCGCGGGCGAAGAGGGCGACGTTGGCCAGGGCGGCCGCGCATCCGAGCGGGTTTCCGGTGTAGGTGTGGCCGTGGTAGAAGGTGCGGCCCGCCGCGGGCGGACCCAGGAACGCGTCGTGGATGCGTTCGGTCGCCAGCGTCGCGGCCAGGGGCAGGTAGCCCCCGGTGATGCCCTTGGCCACGCAGAGCAGGTCCGGGGCGATGCCGGCCTGCTCGCACGCGAACATCGTTCCCGTGCGTCCGAATCCGGTTGCCACCTCGTCGCAGATGAGCAGCACGCCGGCCTCGGTGGTCGCCTCCCGCAGCGCGCGCAGATAGTCCGGGGGATGCGGCCACATGCCGGCCGCCCCCTGCATGAGCGGCTCGACGACGACGGCGGCCAGGGCGTCCGCCTCGCGGGCGATGGCGTCGCGGGCCTCGGCGACCGCCTGCCGCAGCGCATCGGCGTGCGAGAGACGGTCGCGCCAGCGTCGCACGTGCGGCGGCGTCAGGCGCAACGCGTCGGCCAGCACCGGCTTGAAGAACCGGTGGAAAGTCTCGGAGTAGCCGACCCCGACCGCCCCGAGGGTATCGCCGTGATACGCCTGCACGAGCGAGGCGAAGCGGTTCTTCCCCGGTGCCCCGAGCAGGTGCCAGTACTGGAGCGCCATCTTCATGGCGGCTTCCTCGGCCGTCGCCCCGTTGTCCGAGTAGAAGACGCGGGTCAGGCCGGGCGGGGCCAGCTCCACCAGGCGCTCGGCGAGGCGCACCGCCGGCACGTTGGTCAGGCCGAGCAGCGTCGTGTGCGCCACCTGTTCGAGCTGCGCGGTGATGGCGGCGTTCAGCGCCGGGTGGTTGTGGCCGTGGACGTTGCACCAGAGCGACGAGACCCCGTCCAGGTAGCGCCGCCCGCCGTCGTCGATCAGCTCGTTGCCGTCGCCGCGCACGATGACCACTGGGTCGTCGTCGAACCACGCCTGCATGGGCGTGAACGGGTGCCAGAGATACGCGTGGTCCAGGCTCCGCAACTCTTCGTGGGACGCCGCGGGCTCGCCGGGCTCGTTCATCGAAGGTGGCCCGTCTCGCGCCCTGCCGCCGCGAAGGCGTCGACTGCCGCGGCCAGGTCGTCCGCCGTGTGCGTCGCCATCGGCGCGACCCGCAGGCGGGCCGTTCCTTCGGGTACCGTGGGCGGGCGGATGGCCGGCGCCAGCACCCCGTGTGCCAGCAGCGCCTCGCCGAGCCGTACCGCCTCGTCGGCGTCGCCGACGAGGACCGGAAGGATCGGCGACCGGCTGGGCCCGAGCCGGTACCCGAGCCCGGTCAGGCGCGCGCGCAGCCACGCGGCGTGCGACCAGACGCGGTCCCGCCGTTCGGGCTCGGCGGCCAGGACCGCGATGGCGGCCCGCGCCGCGGCCACGGCCGCCGGGGGCAGGGCGGTCGTGTAGATGAAAGTGCGGGCGGCGTTGATCACCCAGTCGACGAGGGCCGTCGAGCCCGCCACGTAGCCTCCCAGCGAGCCGAGGGCCTTGCTCAGCGTGCCGATCTGGACGTCGACCGCGTCGGTCAGGCCGAGCTGGGAGACGAGGCCGCCCCCGTTGCGTCCGAAGACGCCGGTCGCATGCGCCTCGTCCACCACCATCCAGGCGTCGTGGCGCCGTGCGAGCGCGACCAGATCGGCCAGCGGGGCCAGGTCGCCGTCCATGCCGAAGACCGTCTCGCTGACCACCAGGCGCCGCCGGAAGCCGTCCGCCTCGCGCAGCAGCCGCTCGAGATGGCCGGCGTCGGCGTGGCGGTAGACGCGCACGGCGGCGCGCGAGAGCCGGCAGCCGTCGATGAGGCTGGCGTGGTTCAGCTCGTCGCTGAAGATGACGTCCTCCGCGCCGGCCAGGATCGGCAGCACGCCGATGTTGGCGTGATAGCCGGAGGAGAGCACGACGGCCGCCTCGGTCTGCTTCAATGCCGCCACGTCGCGCTCGAGGGCGGCATGCGCGGTCGACGTCCCCACCATGAGCCGCGCCGACCCGGCTCCCGCGCCGTGATCCAGCGCCGCGTCGGCCGCCGCGCGGCTCACCGCCGGGTGTGCCGCGAGCCCCAGGTAGTCGTTCGAGCAGAGCTGGATGACGGAGCGCCCGTCGATGGTCACGCGCGGGCCGATGCCGCCGTCGAGGGGGCGCAGCCGCCGGCGGATGGCGCGCCGGTCACGGTCTTCCAGTCCGGTCCGCAGCACGTGGTCGAGTGACGAGCGCTGGGCGGTATCGACCATGCGTCCGCCATCGTACAACACGCCCCGGCGATGCACCGCCGGGTGTGGC
>WTGR01000807.1 GCA_011523485.1 Acidobacteriota bacterium | reverse complement strand
AAATGGCCGGTTTTGAGGTGTCCACAAATGGCCGGTTTTGACCCGTCCATTGAGGGCCCCCGCGCCCACAAGCGACTCGGCCAAGTCTGGCAGCGCATCGGGAGACTGAAAGCCAGGCATACCCGCGTCGCTTCCCACTACCAGATCGAGGTCACCCCCGACCAGACCGGCGAGAAGGCCGCCGCCGTCACCTGGACCCGACGGCCCCAGGACGGCTCGATGGCCACCCATCCGGGCGTCTACTGCCTGCGCAGCAGCGAGACCGACTGGGACGAAGACGCCTTGTGGCGCACCTACACCACCCTCACCGACGTCGAGGCCGTCTTCCGCGCCCTGAAGTCCGAGCTCGGCCTGCGCCCCATCTACCACCACAAGCCGCGGCGGGCCGACGGCCATCTGTTCATCACCGTCATCGCCTACCAGCTCGTCCAGGTCATTCGCACCCGGCTGCGCGCCCACGGCGAACACGCCAGTTGGACCACGCTACGCCGCATCCTCGAAGGCCAGCAGCGCGTCACCGCCACCTTCCGGCGTCCCGATGGACGCACCCTGCACGTGCGCACCGCCACGCAAGCCGAACCCGAACAACGGGCCATCTACGACGCGCTCGGCATCGACCCGCAGCCGGGGGGCGTCCGCAAGACGACCATCTGACCGACCCATTTCCCGGTTTGTGCGCGTTTGTAGTGCCACTCGAGCATTCTTGCCGGCGTAAACTGCTGATTCTAAAATAACTTAACAATACCGCTGTTAAACATGGGTTAGGCTTGGGAGCGGGGGCGTGCGGCTCTGGATCGGTGCAATCGGCGTGCTGTTTGTCGCCGTGTGGAGCTACCACAACCTCGCCATGATCAGCGAGGTGTTGTTGTGGACGTTCGGCACAACGGTCGCCGTACTCGTCATCGTTGGCCTGGTCGGGCTCGCGACCGCGATCGCTGGCGCGATACTGTCGAGTCCAATCGCACTGCTCGCCCTTCTGTTGGGACTGGGATTGGACTCGGGCGACGACTGAATCGGAGGCGGTCGACGACGTCCTCAGTCGAACAGGTCGGCCAGCCAGTCGCCGATGTCGCGCACTTCCTCGTAGCAGACGGTGTGCGGCATCGGATACTCGTGGTAGTCGACCTCGTAGCCGGCCCGCTCCAGCCCGTCGCGGGTACCCTGACCGAGCGCCAGCGGCACCATCGGATCCGCCGTGCCGTGCGCCTGGAAGATCGACACGGAGCGGTTGGCGTCGGACGCCTCCGCCTCCAGCGCATCGGGCAGCAGCAGATAGCCGGACAGACAAACCACCCCGGCCAGCGCCTGCGGGTACCGCAGGCCCGCGAAAAGCGCCATCGCGCCGCCCTGTGAAAAGCCGACCAGCACGATACGGTCGGCGGGCACGCCGCGTTCCACCTCGCGCGCGATCAACTCGTCGATCCACTCTGCTGCCCGCCGTATGCCTCGCTCGTCCTGGTCACGGGCGCCGAACCCGGCCACGTCGTACCATGCCCGCATGATCAGGCCCTGGTTGATGGTCACCGGCATGCGGGGCGCGTTGGGGAACACGTAGCGCACGTGCAGATCGGCCGGCAGGCGCAGTTCGGGCGGCAGCGCGTAGAAATCACTCGCATCGGCGCCGAGGCCGTGCATCCAGATCACGGATGCGGTGGCCGGGCCGTCCGGTTCGATTTCAAGCGTTTCGAGATGCGGCGTGGTGGGCAGGATGTCCGTCCCGTTGCGAGCAGTTGAAGGATCCGCGCGTCGGGCGCCAGGCTGATTCTACCCCGCCGTCAATTCGTCATCGCGTGGATGACGGTGTTTATGCCGACGGCGTACGCCCGGACCGAGAAGCGGTAGAAGAACTCGTAGTCCTCGCCCTCGCGCTCCCAGCCGTCGGCGATGTCGGTGTTGTGGCTCATCAGCACCAGGAGGCGGCCGCTATCGTCGGCGATGCCCCGGAAGTGCACCTCGTCGCTGCGCCGGCCGCGCTCCGAGGTGGTGAACCCGCCGCTCCGGCGCCAGTGCTGGATGGAGGGAATCTGCGGGATCTCCTCCACCTCGTACTGGATGCGCCGGATCGGATGGTCGTCGGGGATGTCGAAGATGGGGTAGGCGGCCGGCGGGAGCACCCGGGAGATCTCGCCGAGCCACTGCTCCCAGGCCCACGGGCCCCAGAAGTCGTCGACCCAGAGGAAGCCGCCCTTCTCCAGGTACTCGCGCAGGCGCACCACCTCGGCGTCGCTGAGGCGCAGGGTGCCGACGTCGGACATGAAGATGAACGGATAGTCGAACAGCGCATCGTCGGTGAGGCGGACGACGACGTGATCCGGCTCGTCGTAGCGGTCGAAGCCCACGTCGGTGGTCGTCATCTCCGACAGGCGGATCATCAGGTTCTGATCGGCCGTCGGGTAGTCGGTGTACCAGCCCTGGCCGCCCGCCTCGCGGCGGTCGCTGTCGTACAGGATGCGGGAGAAGGTGAACGCGCGGTGCGACGGGGACTCGACGGGAAACTTGGGGGGCATGCGGTACCAGCCGCCCCGCCAGCCGCGCTGCGCCAGCGCCGCCGTACCGCCGGCCATCGCCAGGACAACCACCACTGCAGTCAGCCTGCCGCGCACGTCGCCCTCCTGCCTGCGCCGGACGCCGCCGGCGCCGAGGGGGCCGACGACCCACCGGGCCGCCGGCCTGCCGTGAAGATTCGGACGCCTACTGATCCTGCGCCAGCGACCGGAAGTACTCCTCCACCAGGTCCCGGAACTCGTCCGGCATCTCCTCGTTGCCCGCGAGGAACAGGTCTTCGTTCTCCTCGGTGATCTCCCGCCGCAGCCGGTACTCGAAGCGCTTCAGCTCCT
>WTGR01000882.1 GCA_011523485.1 Acidobacteriota bacterium | reverse complement strand
ACGACTTCGGCGCCGACACCTGGGGCAACGAGTCGTGGCGCTACAGCGGGCACTCGAACGTCTGGTCCTACATGGCGGTCGACGAGGAGGCGGGCTACGTCTACCTGCCGACCGGCACGCCGTCGAACGACTGGTACGGCGGCATGCGGCCGGGCGACAACCTGTTCGCCGAGAGCATCGTCGCCGTCGACGTCGAGACGGGCGAGCGGGTCTGGCACTTCCAGGCCATCCATCACGGGCTCTGGGACTGGGATTTCCCGACCGGGCCGAACCTGCTGGACATCACCGTCGACGGCCGTCCCGTCAAGGCCATCGCCCAGGTGAGCAAGCAGGGCTTCACCTACGTCTTCGACCGGATCACCGGCGAGCCGGTGTGGCCGATCGAGGAGCGTCCTGTGCCGCAGGGCAACGTACCCGGCGAGTGGTACTCGCCGACCCAGCCGTTCCCCACGAAGCCACCGCCGTTCGACCGGCAGGGCTTCGCGATCGAGGACGTCATCGACTTCACGCCGGCGCTGCGCGCCGAGGCGCTCCGGATCATCAACAGCCGGGCGCGGTTCGGGCCGATCTTCTCGCCGCCGGTGGTGCGCGGGGCCGAGGTGCCGTTCATCCAGGTGCCGGGGGCCGGAGGCGGCGCGAACTGGCAGGGCGCGGCGGTGGACGTGGAGACGGGGCAACTGTTCGTCTCGTCGTCGAGCACGCTGATCGTGGTCGAGGTGGTGCCGTACGACCCGCCGGCGACGGTGGGGTACTTCACCGATCCCTGGGGCGTCGGGCTGTCCGGACCGCAGGGACTGCCGCTGTTCAAGCCGCCCTACAAGCGCGTTACCGCGATCGACCTCAACAGCGGCGAGCAGGCCTGGATGCAACCCCACGGCGACGGCCCGCGCTACCACCCGGCGCTGCGCGACCTGGACCTGCCGCCCCTCGGCGGCGGCGGCGGTCTCAGCTCCGGGCCGCTGGTGACGCCGACGCTGTTGATCATGAACCACGGCGGACGCGGCTTCGAGTCGGCGGCGGATGATGCGCTGGTCGAGGCGACCGGCGACCCGACGGCGGACGCTGCGCTGCTGATGGCGGCCAGTACCAGGACCATCAGCGCCTACGACAAGGCGACCGGCGAGCACCTCGGGTCGGTGCCGCTGCCGGCGGCGCCGGGCGGGAATCCGATGACCTATCTGCACGACGGGAAGCAGTATCTCGTGGTCGCGGTCGGACGCGGCGGCGCCGACGCGGAGCTGATTGCGCTGGCGTTGCCGTGAACGGGGCTACTGCCGACGCCGGCCGGGGTGCGGTAGACTGAGGACATGACTCCAGAATTCTGGGCGATTCTCGGAGTCGGCGTGCCGGTGATGGCAGTCGGCGTGCCGGTGATGGCAGTCGGCGTCTCCGGTTTGGTGATGCTTGTGGGCCTGCAGCGCGACGTGGGCGCGCTGCATCGCGACGTCGCCGGTCTGCGCGAGAGGATGGCCAAGCTCGAAGGCGCCGTCGACGGGTTCATGCGCGGCGCGGTGGCGCACCATCTTCCCCCCGATGCCACCCCTCAGGGGCCGGCCTGAAGCAGGCCGGCGAGCGTTCCTCGTCCCCTGCGCTCAGCGCGTATCCGGCGTCACCGCGTCCTTCGCCCTCGAGCAGCGCGCGCTGCGTGACGTCGTCCAACGCCACCAAGTGGGCCCCGTCTCCCGACCCGTCCTTCTCATCTCCGGGTCGGGCTCCATCGGCGAGGAGCCGCCGCCGTTTCCGTGCCTGTGGATAGTAACGGGTACAGGAACGGGGAAGATCCGGCGCCGGTCGGCCCGGTTCCCCGCCCGGGCAATCCTGCGAGCCGTTAAGATCCACGAGTCCATGCGCAACGTCGGCCTGCTGCTCGTCCTCACCGCCGTCGCCACGGTCCTGGCCGTGCTGGGCCGCGTCTCCGCCGACGCCGATCACGAGACGCTGGCGGATTCGCTGGCGGCGATTGCCGACAGCCGGGGGCTCTACGGTCTGGGCGGCGGCGGGCGGTTGGTGTCGGGGCTGACGCTGATCGCCGCCGGGTGGTTTGTCTTCGGCGCCGCTGGTGATGGCGGGCGAGGTCGTGCGGCGGTCGTCCCGCTCCTGTTCGCGGTATCGGGGGCGTTTACCGCGTGTTCGGGGGCGCTTGCGGTCAGCCTGGCCGCGGCGCCGCCGGAATGGATGGATGTCGCGGGCCTCGAGCGGGTTGCGCTGAGCCACCAGGAGGCGACGGTGTGGCTGCGGCGGTTCACCGGCGCGGCCGGCTTTGCCGTTGCCGGTCTGGCGTTGATCGTCGTGGCGGGGCGGCAACGGCGCGCCGGCGGGACGCTCGAGCGGATCGCGCCGGCATCGGCCTTGCTCGGCTTGGCGATCCAGTTCGTCTGGCTCGATGCCGCCACGACCGTACACATGGTCACCGGAACCCTCTTCGTGGCGTGGCTCGCCGTTGGCGGCGGCATGCTGCTGAAAGGCCGGGCCTGGATTCCGGATTGACGACGCGCTTCTCGAATCCCTGTAGAATCAACCGGATCGGGTGATGGCGGCGGCCGGCGGCTGGCCGCCTTCGTCGAGTCGGTGTTCCCGGAAGCGACCGATTCATCGCCGATGCAGTAGCTGGAAGTCCGGGCCGCAAGAATCCGATGCCGGAGCAGGCGACGCCGAGTTGAACGATGCCACGACGCGACAAAGGAGACCGTGCGATGAGTGAGCGAGCGCCGCAGGACACCCCTGCGGGCCACTGGATTTCGTACCGCCCCGAGATCAAGGTGATGGACTGCACCATCCGGGACGGCGGCCTGATGAACGACCACCAGTTCCCGGACGAGACCGTCAAGGCGGTCTACCAGGCCTGCGTCGAGAGCGGCATCGACTACATGGAGATCGGCTACATCAACTCGCGGAAGCAGTTCCCGCCCGGCCAGTTCGGCCCCTGGAAGCACAGCGTGGAGAGCGACATCCGCCGCATCGTCGGCGACAACGACACGCCGCTGAAGCTGTCGGCGATGGCCGACGCCGAGAAGAGCGACTACGCCGAGGACATCCTTCCCAAGTCCGAGAGCGTGCTCGACCTGATCCGGGTGGCCACCTACATCCATCAGATTCCGCTGGCCCTGGACATGATCAAGGACGCCCACGACAAGGGCTACGAGACCAGCCTCAACCTGATGGCCCTGTCGACGGTCCCCGAGCGGGAGCTGAACGAGGCGCTGGCGCTGGTCGCCCAGTCCGAGGCGGACGTCATCTGCATAGTGGACAGCTTCGGCGCGCTCTACTGCGAGCAGATCGACGACTACATGACCACCTTCCGGAGTTACGCCGGGCCGGCCGGCAAGGAAGTCGGCATGCACGCCCACAACAATCGGCAGCTCGCCTTCGCCAACACCGTGCAGGCGACCATCAAGGGCGCCAACCGGCTGGACGCCAGCATGGCCGGTCTCGGGCGCGGGGCGGGCAATTGCGCGATGGAGCTGCTGCTCAGCTTCCTGCACAACCCCAAGTTCCGGCTGCGGCCGGTCCTGCACTGCATCCAGCACCACATCGAGCCGATGCGCGCGGCCCTCAAGTGGGGCTTCGACTACCCCTACATGATGACCGGGGTGCTCAACCAGCATCCGCGGGCGGGGATGGCGTTCAACGAGTCCGACGACCGGGGCGACATCATCAAGTTCTACGATTCGCTGGAAGACCCGGACTGACGGCTCGGACGGCCGCGGAAGATCATGCGAAGAGCAGTACTGGGAGCGGTGACGTTCGCCTTGGCGGGGACGGTGGTGCCGTCATGACCCTCCAGGACTTGATCCTCACCCTGTCCCGCTTCTGGTCGGAGCGGGGCTGTTTGCTGCAGCAGCCGCTCGACGTCGAGGTGGGCGCCGGCACGATGCACCCGGAAACGTTCCTCCGCGTCATCGGGCCGCGCCACTGGAACGTCGCCTACGTGCAGCCGTCCCGCCGGCCCGCCGACGGCCGCTTCGGCGAGAACCCCAACCGGCTCTTCAAGCATCACCAGTTCCAGGTGATCCTGAAGCCGTCGCCCGACGCCGCCCAGCGGCTCTATCTGGACAGCCTGGAAGCGTGCGGCATCGATCCCACCCGCCACGACGTCCGCTTCGAGGAGGACAACTGGGAGTCGCCGACGCTGGGCGCGTGGGGCATCGGCTGGCAGGTGCTGCTCGACGGGCTCGAGATCACGCAGTTCACCTACTTCCAGCAGGCCGGCGGCATGGACCTGGCGCCGATCTCGGTGGAGCTGACCTACGGTCTCGAGCGCATTGCGATGCATCTGCAGGGGGTGGACGACGTCTACGACCTCGCGTGGGCGCCCGGGGTCTCCTACCGGGAGGTGCGGCATCGCGAGGAAGTCGAGCAGTCCAGGTACGCCTTCGGGCAGGTCGATCTGGAGGCCGGCGAGTTCGGGCGGACGCACCGCGACCTGTTCGACCGCTACTACGATCTGGGGGCGCGGCTGCTGGCGTCGGGCCTGACCCTGCCGGCCCTCGACCACTGCCTGAAGTGCTCGCACACCTTCAACCTGCTCGACGCGAGCGGCAGCATCGGCGTGACCGAGCGGGCCGCCTACATTCTGCGCGTCCGCAAGCTGGCCGTGGCCATTGCCGAGGCGCACGCGGCGTGGGAGCGGGGCCAGTTGTCCGGCGCAGGGACCGGCGTAGCGACGGCAGGCGGCAACGAAACCGACGACGGCGCGACGGCGGGCGATTCGCGGGTCGAGCAGGTCGAGGAAGCGTAGCGATGGAGTACCGGGAGCTGCTGCTGGAGATCGGTTGCGAGGAGATGCCCGCAAGCTGGATGCCGGGCATCGAGGCGCAACTCGCCGACCGGCTGGCCGGGCAACTGGACGCGGCGCGTATCGAGCGCCGCACGCCGGTGCGGGCGTTCGTGGCTCCCCGGCGGCTCGTGGCCACGGTTGCCGAGCTCGCCGATCGGCAGTCGGATCTGGAGGAAACGGTGACCGGGCCGCCCGTCCGGGCCGCCTTCGACGCGAACGGCGAGCCGACGCGGGCCGCCCTCGGCTTCGCCCGCAAGCAGGGGGTGGACGTCGCCGACCTGGCGCGTGTGCAGACGCCGAAGGGCGAGTACCTCGCCTGTCACCGCCGTCAGGACGGGGAGGACACGCGGTCCCTGCTGGGGGGCGTTCTCGCCGCCACGCTGCGCGGTCTGGCCTTTCCCAAGGCGATGCGCTGGGACGCCACCCTGGACGACGGACGCGGCGAGTTCCTCTTCGGCCGTCCCGTCCGCTGGCTCGTCTTGCTGTACGCCTCTCGAGTGGTGCCTTTCGAGATCGGCCGGACCCCGGGCGCGGAGGCTGCCGGCGTGGCGCCGGTCCGGGCCGGCAGCGTCACCTACGGGCACCGGTTCTTCGGCAACGGCGGCACGCCGGGCGCGCCGATCGAGGTGACGTCGTTCGCCGACTACCGCGACCGTCTCGAGAAGGCATGCGTGCTGATCGACCGCGAGGATCGACGAAACCGCGTTACCCGTGAGCTGGAGGCCGGCGCCGGCGCGGTCGGCGGCCGGCTGGCGACGCTCGACCGGCAGTCGGCGCTCCACGCCGAGGTGCCGGATCTGGTCGAGCATCCCGCGGTGGTGACCGGGGCCTTTCCCGAGGAGTTCCTCGCGTTGCCCGACGAGGTGCTCTCGACCACCATGGTGCATCACCAGCACTACTTCCCGGTCGTCGACGAGCGGGGCCGACTCTCGGCGCACTTTCTCGCGGTGACCAACACGCCGGGCGACGATCCGGCCGCGAGCGCCGCCGAGCGCCGACACGCGCAGGCCCGCAATGCGCGTATCGCCCGCAACTCGGAGCGGGTGCTCGTGGCCCGCCTGCGCGACGCGCGCTTCTTCTGGGATGCGGATCGGACGCAGCGGCTCGAGGACCGGCTCGACCGGCTCGACACCCTCCTGTTCCACAAGCGGCTCGGCAGCTACCGCGACAAGTCGAAGCGGGTGGAGGAGCTGGCGGAACGGATCGCCGGCGGCGTACTGGGCCAATCCGTCGAAGTCGCCGGTGCGGCGCGGCGGGCGGCAACGCTCTGCAAAGCCGATCTGGCCACCGACATGGTGGGCGAGTTTCCGGAGCTGCAGGGCGCCATGGGCGGCGTCTACGCGCGCGAGCAGGGCGAGCCGGAGGCCGTCTGGAAGGCCATCTACCACCATTACCTGCCGATTGGCGTCGGCGCCGACGATCCGCCGTCGCGCAACCACCTGGGCGAGGCGGCGGCCGCCTGGGCAGCGGTGGCGCTGGCCGACAAGGGGGACACCGTGGTGGGTCTGTTCGGCGCCGGCGAGAAGCCGACCGGGTCGCGCGACCCCCTCGGGATTCGCCGCCAGGCGCAGGGCATGCTGCGGATCCTGATCGACCTTCCCGAGCTGACCGGGCTGGATGTCCGCGTGTCGGTCGGGGAGATTCTCGACCCTGCCCGAGAGAGGCATGCGAACGACGATTGGTCGAAGGTGTATTGGGCGCTGGATCGCAAGTGGAAGGACGGACGGTCGGTCAAGGGTATCGAGGAGGACACCGGACTCGGTCGAGAACGCGTGAGGGAACTGCTTGAGGAGCATCAATCCGAGGTGCGCCAGTTCACGGCGCAACCAGGGTGGTCAGGCTATGCCCTGAAGTCCAGGCCCGTAGATTTTCTCCTCGAACGACTTCGCTACATTCTCGAAGAGCGTGGATTCGACCGTCGCAACGTACGCGCGGTGACCCACCAACCGCTCGACGAGATTCGGCCGCTGGATGCTCGCCGCAAGCTGGAAGTGCTTCCGGAGTTTACCGGGACCTCCGACTTCCAGACACTCGCCACCCTCTTCAAGCGCGTCAAGAACATCGCTCGGGAGCTCAGGGACGGCAGCTCGTCGGAGGATCCGTTCAGATCGCTCACCGAGCCGGCCGAGCTCGCGCTGCGTGACGAGTTGGCCGCCCGCCGCTCGGTCATCGACGCGGCCGTCAGCACGGGCGCCGGGTTCCGCGAGGCCTTCGCCGAGGCCGCGAGGATAGGCCCGGCGGTCGACCGCTTCTTCAACGAAGTGTTCGTCATGGTCGAGGACCCGAGGTTGCGGAACGCCCGCCTGGGCCTCATGCAGCGGGTCGAGCAGGTCATCCTGCAACTCGCGGACGTCTCCGAGATCGTTCCGGAAACGTCGTCCTGACGATCCTGCAACGCACATCCGCACGCGGGAGCGGGTTCCGTCCGGGGAACCGCAGGCGTCGAGTGTGCCTCCGGGCAGGGAACCACACCGGTCCCCACACCGTCCAAGCCGGTAGACGGAGGGCCGAGGGATGGCACAGCAGACTGGCTGGGACTGGAAGAAGATTCTCCTCGTAGTCATGGGCGCCGCGGGCGTGCTGGTCTTCGCGCTCGTCGGGTTGACTGCCGTCGGCTTCGTCTGGGCGACGTCTGCCGTCGAGCAGTTGGGCGACCCGGTCCTCGAGCCGGTTGCCTCCAGCGTCGCGAGCCGGCACGCGGGCGAGCAGGCCGCCGGCGAGGGAAGTCCCGGGCAGCCGTTGCGGGTGGAGATCGAGCTGGAGGAAGGCGAGTTCGAAGTGCGTCCGGGCCCGCCGGGCGCCGGGGTCCAGGTGGACGGTTCGTACGCGAAGGGGTACTACGAGCTGATCGAGGATCACACGCCAGCGGGCGAGCCGGGCGGTCCGGCTACGACGATTCGTCTGCGTCCCGCCCACCCGTTCTTCGTGCGGCTGTTTGCCGGTGCGATCGGCGGGCACGACAACGTGCACAACGCGCTCACGGTCACCATACCGCCGGACGTTCCGATCGCGCTGACCCTGAGGCTGCGCGCCGGAGAGTCGCGCACCGATCTGGGCGGTCTGACCCTCACCGAGCTGGATGCCGAGCTCGTCATGGGGGAGCACCGGCTCGACTTCAGCGAACCGCTCGAGGGCGGTCCGAGCCGCGTGCACGTGGAAGGCGGCATGGGCGAGATCCGGGTCGAACGTCTCGGCAACGCGAGAGCGCGGGAGATCGGGATGTCGGGTCGGATGGGCAGCATGATTGCCGATCTCGGCGGCGACTGGCCTCGCGGCCAGGTCGCCGACCTGACGATCGAGAACACCATGGGCGAGTTCAGGCTGAATGTTCCCAACACCGTCCGGATCGCGCCCGACTCGAACGCGGCCAACGTCCTCGGTGCGGTCAGCCGCTTCCCGACGGAGGCCGAAGCGAGCGCCGAGGCGCCGCTGCTGCGATTGCACATGTCGAACTCGATGGGCGAGACGCGGGTCCGGCGCTACTGAGGCTTCACAGGTAACCGAACAGCGGCGGAAAAGCGACGACGACGAAGCCGGCCCAGACCGCGTATACCGGCAGGTAGTCCGTCTGCCAGCGTTCGAGGGCGGAGAAGGGACCGCGGCCGGCTAGGAAGCGCGCGTACAGCCAGGCGGACCAAGCCAGGTTCACCAGCAGGATCAGGTTCTCGCCCAGCGCCGCCACCCGGTTCGGGCTGAAGCCGAACTCGGAAATGCGCCCGGCGATGGCCGCCAGCGCCACGCCGTCGAGAACGAGAGCGCTGACCACGAGCAGAAGCTGCAGCGCGTCGAACGCATCCGGCGGGGCCTGCGGGTCGCGCGCCGAGACGGCGTACAGCAGCAGGCCGAGGACGACCGCCAGGAGCAGGTCGAAGCCGATCAGCACCTCGCGTTCCACGTCGATGCCGCTGCCGGTCCAGACCATGGTGGCCAGAACGGCGAGCAGCACCGCGGCGAACAGCGGCGTGAACAGGCGGGTCAGCACGGGCGCCATGTTCTCGACGACGCTCTGCTTCGCCTCCACCAGCCACGCGCCGACGATGACCGCGCCCAGCGC
This sequence comes from Acidobacteriota bacterium, assembly GCA_011523485.1. The sequence continues at coordinate 3,145 of WTGR01000882.1, read as the reverse complement.
GCCGCACGGCAGCAGCCATTGTTGCGCGAACCACTCGACGTTTGCGCCGATGGCGGAGAAGGTGGCGAGGGTGAAACCGGTGAGCACGCCGCCGCCCAGCGCCATCAGCACGTAGTAGATGAACAGCTCGCCGGAGAAGCGCACGAAGTCCATGCGCCCGCCGCCGTCGCGCCAGCGTCCGCCGGCGTAGGCGACGCCCACCACCAGCCACAGCGCGATCGGCAAGTGCAGCGCCGCGAGCAGAATCGTGTGACCGCCGTGTGCGAACGGAAAGACGTTGATGACGAGGGCGGCCGCGGCGAACACCACCGCAAGGCGCACGCATCCCGCCCGGTCCAGCCGACGCTTCCAGGCGAAGTAGCCGGCGAGGATCGGGAGCACGAAGAAACTCATGTTGCGGAAATAGAACGGCAGGAGCTCTTCGTCCACGTTGACCAGCGGCGGGTAGCCGAACAGCTCCGGAAGCTTCACCGCCAGCCCCGCGGCGGCCGCCAGGCCGACGACGACACGGGTCTCGACGGACGACGCCCTTCGTTCGGCTTCGGTCGCACCCGCGGGCGCCGCCACGAGCTGTTTCCACAGCCGCTCGGAGTGTTCGCGCGCGAACTCGCGCGAGACGGCGTCCAGGTTGCCCATCCGCTTGACCGCCACCAGGAAGGCCTCGTCGGCGGCGAGACCGGCGGCAACGAGCGCCGCCACCTGGTCGCGCAGATGCCCTTCGAGCTCCTCCACGTCGGCGGGGCGGATCGCCGGGCGCCGGCGCAGCCAGGACCGCCACTGCGCTATCTGTGCTTCGAGCGTCTCGTCGTGTCTTGCCATGGGTCGTCCCGTCCCTGGTCGTCGTCATCCGAGAGCCGGGAGTCTCCGCCGCAGAAGCCTCGCGCCGGCGATACTTCCAACGCGACCGTGAGGAGGTCGCGCGATGGCCGGGGCGAGCATGCGCCAGATCCCGCGCAGGGCCTTGTCCACCACCTGCCATTGCTCGCGCTGCGCCGCCAGGTGCGCCCGCCCCGTCGCCGTGATGCGGTAGTAGCGTCGCCGCCGGCCGCTCTCCGCGGTGGCCCAGCGGGCCTGCACGTGGCCGAGACGCTCGAGGCGGTGCAGCACGGGGTAGAGCATCCCGTCCGTCCACCGGAGCTGCCCGCCAGACAGCTCGCCCACGCGCTTGATGAGGGCGTAGCCGTAACTGTCGCCCTCGGCCAGGATGGCGAGAACGAGCGGTGCGGCCGAAGCGGCTACCAGGTCCTTGCTGATGTTCATCGTCCGGCACTCACGAGTGGATTCCCGCGCGACCTCATATACATAGCACAACAATACATAAAACTGCAATGTATCAAGGCGTTCTCGAGCGTGGGGCCGGTCCCGAGTTCTTTCCCGGCGTCGGATGCTCTGATCGCTCAGCTCCGGGCCATCGACAACCGCCGGCTGATTCGGGGTCCCCTCGCGCGGCTGGGGCCGCGGGTGATGCGACAGGTGGGGCAGGCGCTACTGGACGTCCTCGATCTGGCCGACGAATGAGCCGTCGGCCCGCCGCTTCTACGCCGCCCGGACCCAGCGGAGCAGCGTTCTGAAGTTCGGCGGCTTGCCGTACATCAGCAGGCCGATGCGGAACACCTTGGCGGCGACCCACACGGCCGCGACCACCGACACGAGGCCGGTCCCTATCGACAGCCACACCTCCCACCACGGCGGGGGCTGGGTCGACGCCAGCCGCAGGACCATCCCGAACGTGTTGACGGGCGGCAGGTGGCTGACGGTGACGGCGAGCACCGAGTCGGGATTGCGGGACACCGCCGGCCAGATGAACCAGGGGAGCATGACGACCAGCATCAGCGGCATCTGGAGCGACTGCGCCTCGGTCATGTCGTTGACCGCCGCGCCCACCGCCAGCATCAGCGAGCCGATCACGAAGAAGCCGATCAGGAAGAAGATCAGCAGGTAGAGGATCAGCCAGGGATCGAGCAGGCCGAACATCGAGAAGGACGAGAGCGCCACGAGGCCGAGTCCGAGATAGAGGCCGATCATCAGCAGGCTGATCGCGACCGCCCCGAGCAGCTTGCCGGCCATCAGCTCCATCGGCGACACCGCCGACAGGAGCACCTCGACGACGCGAGTCGATTTCTCCTCGATGGTCGACGTCAGCATGGTCTGGCCGCCGGCCATGATGCCCATGATCAGCAGGCCCATGAACGCTACCGGCAGGATGAGGTTGAATCCGCGAACCGTCTCGCGCTCGCTGTCGGGGCTGACGGTGGTAGACCCCCGGCGCGGTACCCGGAGCAGAGCGTCGATCGCGGCCCGGTCGAGGGAGCGGGCCGCGATGCGCGCCTCGACGATCGCATCCCGCACGTTGCGATGGATGAACGAGAGGTCCCGGTCGTCGAGACCGGGAGCCACGTAGAGGTCGTAGGCGCCGAGCTCCCCGCCGGGATCCGCAGCCTGCACCGCGTGCTCGTCGATCACGATCAGCGCCGCGTGGCGCGGCCCGTCCGTTTCCTCGTTGAGCCAGCCTTTCGCCGCCTCGACATCCGCGTCGGCCGGCAGTGCCAGCAGGCGGACGTCGGGGGCGGGGCCGAGCGCTTCGGCGATCGACTCCGCGCTTGCGGTCTCGGCCATGCCGCGCACCATTTCGGGCGCCCCGCCAAGGCCGCGGCGGAATTCCTCCAGCCGCCGGCGGGCGACCGCCTCCGGATCGAGCGCGGCGCGCAGGTTCGGGAGCACCATGCCGGTCGGATCGATGACGGCGTACTCTCCCGCGATCCGGTAGGCGTCGTCGTCGAAGAGCCGCGGCCCGACGATCACGAACGCGGCCAGGATGGCCGGCATGACGAGCAGGCCGAAGATGAAGCCCTTGGTGACGACGGTTGCGACGAAGTCGCGGAGGGCGACGTGGAGGATGCGGGTCATGCGCGCGCCTCTTCCGCCGGTGCCCGGAGCGCGGCGCGCAACCGGTCCGCCTCGGTGGCAGCGCCGCCGGCGACCAGCTCGACGAACACGTCTTCCAGACGCGGGCGCGAGAGCTCGATGCGGGCAGCCGGCATCGCGTCCAGTAACCGCCGCATCGCCGCGGCCGGGTCGGTCCCGGCACGCAGCACGATCTCCGGTCCCCGGTCGTCCGTCCGCACGCGCTCGACACCCGGGATCG